>JAAWLY010000113.1 GCA_022798155.1 Lawsonibacter sp.
GGCCGCGGCGGTGGCGGGAGCGATTGCCGGGGAGAGCGACCCCGCCGTCCCCCTGGGGGGCGCGGAGCTGCTGGGCCTGAACGGGCTGTCCGCCCGGCTGGAGGACAACGACGTGGACCGCCTGATCCTGGGCGGCGTCACTCCGGTGGAGAGCCTGGGCGGCATAATCAGCGTGGTCCGAGGCGTGACCACCCGCACCGCCTCCGGCGGAACGCCCGACTCCTCCTGGCGGGATCTGTCCGCCATCCGGGTGGTGGACGACGTGATCCCCGGCCTGCGCTCCGCCCTGCGCGCCCGGTTCCGCCGGGCCAAAAACACCCCCCAGAGCCGGGGGGCCATCCGCGCCCAGGTGGTGCTGGAGCTGGAGAACAAGCTGGCCAGGGAGATTATCACCGGCTATGAGGACGTGTCCGTCTCCGCCGACCCCCAGGACCCCACACGGTGCCTGGTGGAGTTCTCCTTCACTGTGGCCCACGGGCTCAACCAGATCTGGCTGACGGCCCACATCACCGTTTAAGGAGGTTACATCATGAGTATCCCAGGTTTTCCCACCAGCAGCGACATCTATCTGGAGGCAGACGGCACGCGGGTGGCGGTGGTGCAGAGCTATTCCGCCAAGACCACCAAGAGCAGCACCGCCGTGGAGGCCTTCGGCGAGGCGGAGCCGGTGGCCACCGTCCCCGGCCAGGCCGCCCACGTCATCGAGCTGACCCGGCTCTACGCCACCGACGAGGCCATCCGGGACGGAATTGACTTCTACTCCATGGAGAACTTCTCCCTGGTCATCTGCAAGCCGGACAAGAAGATTATCTATTCCGACTGCCAGTGGAGCTCCATCCAGGAGAGCGCCAGCATCGGCAGTATGGTGCTGGAGAAGGTCACCCTGGTGGCCTCCCGGCGCATCGAAACGGGGGTCTGACCATGACCCCGTCCATCTTGGCCGGACGGGACCGCGTCGGCCTGGAGGAGGGCCTCGAGCTGCGGCTGCTGTCCGCCCTGGAGGTGCTCCAGGCCCGGCGGGAGGCGGAGGAGCTGGCTGCCAGCGGCCGGGAGAGGGCCCTGTGCTCCAACGCCTGCCTGCTCGCCCGGGCCCTGGAGCGCGCGGAGGACCGCTCCCCCGTCTTTGACAGCGGCCGGGCCGTGCTGGCCGGGCTGACGGTGGAGGAGATCGCCGCCCTGGCCGGACGCTGGGCCGCCTTCAGCCGGGAGAGCAATCCAGGGCTGGACCTGCCCCAGGAGGAGCTGGAGCGGGTCAAGGACAATCTTCAACGCGACCCCGGCGAGCGGCTGCGCTGGCGGGTGTTGCGGCAGTTTCACGCCCTGCCCTCCGAGGGGCGGACCCGGGCCATGCGGGAGCGGGACTATCTGTGGTGCCTGGCCAACGGCCTGCTGGACCGGGAGGAGCAGCTGGAGCGGATGTGCCCCGCCTGCCGGGAGCGGGCCCTGGAGGAGCGCTGCCCCGTCTGCGGTCAGCCCGCCGCCCAGGGGGAGGGCTGGAACAACCCCGCCTTCGACCCCGACCGCTTCGCACAGCTGAAGGAGGGGAAAGAGCTTGACTGACTATCTGGAGGAGCTGCTGGAGAACACCGGCGCCCTGCTGGAGCAGGTGCGGCGGATGGACCGGGAGGGCGGGGCTCCGGTATCCCAGGGCGCGCTCCCCTCCCCCGCCCCGGCGGCGGGACCGTCTCAGGCAGAACACAGGGCCACCCAGGGCACGCCCTCCCCGGAGGAGGACACATCACAGAAGGAGCCCTCCCCGCCCTCCCCCCAGGGCCAGCCGGATTTGGAAATCCCCCGGCGGGTACCCACCCCCCTGGAAGAAGGACCCGATCCCTCCCCTCTCCTGGAACAGCTCCAGCGGCTGGAGCGGGCGGCCGCCTTCTCCCCCCCAGCCGCCGGGCAGGCCGCCGGACAGAGGGGCGGTTCCTTCCCCCTCGCCCTGTCTAAGTCGGGGGGTGGGAGTCTATTCCCCAATTTAGAGGACCTCCCCGGCCAGAGCGCAGGGGGAGAGCCGGCGGCTGCCCTCCCTCTGTCCGGCGGCGGGCTGGACTGGGCCCAGCAGGCCGACCGGGCCTTCCGCCGGGACAGCCGCCGGTATGACGGCGGGTTCTATCTCTACTAGGAATTCGCGGCGCGCCCAGAGGCGGATATGATCCGCCCGCTTTACAGAAACCGCCGCATATCTCGCGCGGACGGGTAATACCCGCCCCTACAGGGCCTGCCGGCAATGTAATACCGCTGTAAAAGGAGGAATCTGATGAATTTATCTCCCATGCGCTTCCGCAGCTACACCTGGCCCCACAACCCCCGGGTCTACTCCATCGACTACCACCGGATGGTGTCCGCCCACAAGCTGCCCTTCGGCCTGTATCAGCTCCAGGACCTGGGGCGGACCAACCGGGTCATGAAGGGGGAAGGGGAATTTGTGGGCGAGGGGGCCTACGGGCAGTTCGGCCAGCTGGCCAACACCTTCTACGCGGAGGGCCCGGGCCTGCTGGTCCACCCCCTCTGGCAGGCCTCCAACGCCTACTTCGTCGCCCTGCGGCTGGAACAGGAACCCCGGCCCGACTACGTGCGCTACTCCTTTGAATTCTGGGAGGAAAACGAGCAGTGCAGCGGCGTGGCCACCCGGGTTATCGACGTGGTTCAGGCCGGCGGAGGGACCGGCGAGACCTCCGCCCCCTCCCCCCAGGCCGTCTGGCACCGGGTGGTGAAGGGAGACACCCTGTGGGCCCTGGCCCAGCGGTACGGCCTGTCGCTGGCCGAACTGATTGCCCTGAATCCCCAGATTAAAAACCCCAATCTGATTCGGGTGGGAGAGGAGGTCCGGGTGGGTTGACAGCCTATATGACCGACGCCGCCGGAAAGCGGTGGGCCCTCCCCGACCTGACAGCCTGGCGGCTGGAGTACACCGCCGGCTCCCCCTGCGACAGCTTCTGGCTGCGCTGCCTCTGGGACCGGGACAGCGACGCGCATCCGGAGGACTGGGTGGGCTTTCTGGCCTATCACGACGGGCGGCAGGTGTTTACCGGGCTGGTGGACGAGTGCGAGGTGACCGCCGGCCCCGGCGGGCAGCTGCTGGAGCTCTCCGGCCGGGGAATGGCCGCCCGGCTGCTGGACAACGAGGCCCTGGGCCAGGACTACCAGTCCGCCACCCAGGCCGACATCCTCCGGGACCACGTCACCCCCTACGGCATCGACACCGCCCCCGGGGCCCACCTGCCCCCCGTCTCCCAGTTCTCCATCGCCACCGGGAGCAGCGAGTGGTCGGTGGTCTATGAGTTCGCCCGCTACCACGGCGGGGTGGCCCCCCGGTTCGACCGCCAGGGCCGTCTGGTCCTCACCGGTTGGAACGACAGCCAGGAGCGGGTCATAGACGACGCCACCCCTGTCCTCTCCCTCACCCGCCGGGACCGGCGCTACGGCGCCCTGTCTCAGGTGCTCATCCGGGACCGGTGGAGCGGCCGGGTGGAGACGGTGAGCAACCCGGACTTTCAAAAAGCGGGCGGCCAGGCCCGGCGTGTCATCACCATGCCCACCCGGAGCAGCTACAAGGCCATGCGTTACTCCGGCCAATTCCAGCTGGACAAGTCGGCCAGCGAGCTGTATCGGGTGGAGGCGACCGTGGGGGAACTGTTCTGCGTCTGGCCCGGCGACCTGGTAACGGTGCAGCGCTCCGGCTGGGGCTGGAACGGCCGCTACCGGGCCGCCCAGGTGACCGTGGGGGCGGACGCCGGAGGCCGTTGGAGCAAGATCGAGCTGGCCGCCCCGGATTTTGTAGTGTGACAACGTCTGTTTGAACATGCTGCCGCCCGTTTTTGTGATACATCTTCTTTTCCTTGGCCATGCGGGCGGATAATTCCGCCTCTACTGGGCCCGCAATTTCTGGCAGGATGGCGCAATACATGGATGAGGTGATAAATATGTGGACATCGGAACGAAACAGGAACCTCCCCGTGCGGGAGGCGGCGGCGGAGCTGGGCACCGTCACTCTGGGAGGGGACCCGGCGGGGGTCAGCCTGGGGGGCGAGCGGCGATGGCTCACCGTATACACCCCCGGCGGCTACAGCTGGCGGCCCACCGCCGGGGACAAGGTGCTGGTGCTCAAGGCGGGGGCCGAGGGGGAATCTCCCTGCATTCTGGGCACCGTCCAGGACGCGGAGGGCGACGCCCCCCTGGGGCCGGGGGAGGTGCAAATCAAGGGCGGGGAGAGCACCATCCGCCTGGGACAGGAGCGGCTGGAGCTGTCCGGCCAGGTATTTGTCAACGGGCAGTCCCTGGCCGATCTTATCACCGCGATTGTGATTTCCCTGCTGTGACGCCCGCCAGACCAAGAAGAAACCTTTTCGCAAAATTCAGGAGTATGAGGGAGGAAACAGTATGGAGTGGAAGCTGACCGACGGGGACTATGTCCCCGATGGGACGGGCGGGCTGACCGCCCTGTCCGGGGGCGAGGAGGTGCTGGCCCGGGTGCTCTACCGCCTCACCGCCCGCCGGGGAGCTCTGCCCTTCCTGCCCCAGCTGGGCAGCCGGCTGTATCAGCTGGGCCGGGAACGGCCCTCCGCCCGCCAGGCCCTGGCCACCCAGTATGTGGCCGAGGCCCTTCGGGCAGAGCCCAATTTAACGGTGCAATCGGTGGAGCTGGACCAGGCTGGCGACACAGGGACCCTCACCGTCCGCCTGGACTGGAAGGGCGAGGCCCTCACCGTCCAGGTCCGGGTGTAACACACCCCGGCCCACCAAGCAAAGGGAGTGAAACAACATAAAAAACATGGACGAAATTTATCAGGAGATGCTCTCCTGCTTCGGCGAGCGGACCGGCCTGGAGCCCCGGGAGGGCTGCGACCTGTCCGCCCGGCTCTACGCCCTGGCCGCCCAGGTGTACGCCCTGTACGTCCAGGCGGACTGGGTGGTCCGGCAGGCCTTCCCCCAGACGGCGGAGGGGGAGTATCTGGACCGCCACGCCCAGCTGCGCAGCCTGGAGCGCAAGCCGGCGGTGGCCGCCCAGGGGGTGGTCCGGTTTACCGCCGGGGAGGCGGCCGCCGCCCCCAGGGACATCCCCAGGGGCACAGTGTGCATGACCACCGGGCTGGTGCGGTTCGAGACCGTCCGGGACGCCGTTTTGGAGGCCGGCGCCCTATGGGCCGACGTCCCCGTCCGGGCGCTGGAGCCCGGGTCAGCGGGCAACGTGTCCGCCGGAACCATCGTCTCCATGGCGGTGGCCCCTATGGGCGTCTCCGCCTGTACCAACCCCCAGCCCTGCGCCGGCGGGGCCGACGGCGAGACCGACGCCGCCCTCCGGGCCCGGGTGCTGGAGAGCTTTAAGCGCCTGCCCAACGGGGCCAACGCCGCCTTCTATCAGCAGGGAGCCCTGTCCTTTGACCAGGTGGCCGCAGCGGCGGTGGTCTCCCGGCCCCGGGGGGTGGGTTCGGTGGACGTGGTCCCCGCCACCCTGGCCGGCCTGCCCGGCCAGGAGCTGCTGGAGCAGCTGGAGGACTACTTCCAGGCCCGGCGGGAGATCGCCGTGGACCTGCAGGTGCGGGCCCCAAAGCCAGTGACGGTGAACATCGCCGTTCAGGTGGAGTGCTCCCAGGGCCAGGACCAGGAGCTGGTGCTGCCCCGGGTGGAGCAGACCCTGCGGGACTGGTTCACCGGAAAACTGCTGGGTCAGGATATTCTCCGGGCCAGGCTGGGCAGCCTGATCTACAGCTGTGAGGGGGTGGAGAACTACGCCATCTCCGCCCCGGCGGCCGACGTGAGGATCCAGCCCGATGTGCTGCCCATCCTGGGTACGCTGACGGTGGAGGGGATGGCATGAGTCACGGCCAATATCTGAGAGACCTGCTGCGGCCCCTGGGGGTCTACAACCTGGAGGCCCCCTTTAACGGCGGCGAGCTGGACGCCCAGGGTCAAGCCCTGGACCAGGTGATGGCCTGGATCGAGGAGGTCCAGCGGGAGGGCTCCCTGTCCACGGCGGAGAGCTGGGGGCTGGAGCAGGTGGCCGCTCTCTTTGTCCGCCGGCCGGTGGCCTCCGCCCCCCGGAAGCTGGCCGCCGCCCTGGCCGCCCTGCTGCGCATCGGCGGGGACAGTTTCACCCTGGCCGCCATCAACGACACCATCACCGGCTGCGGCGTCCCCGCCGTGGTAAAGGAGCTGGGCAAGGGTGAGGTGTCCGTCTCCTTCCCTGGAGTGGCCGGGGAGCCGGAGGGCTTTCAGGAGCTGAAAAAAATCATTGAGGACATCCTCCCCGCCCACCTGGGCATTGAGTACGACTTCTGGTTCCTCACCTGGGCGGAGCTGGAGGCCAACTTCCCCAGCTGGCAGTCCATCCAGGACCGGGACTTCTCCTGGACTCAGCTGGAGACCTGCGTGGAATACTTGTAAAACAAACCCGCCCGGGCATATCATATCGAAATTCCCAAGGCCAAGGCGTGTGGTTTTAGCCAATCGGAGCAAATCCATTCTGGCCGTCCCCTGCTCTACCAAAAAGTTCCAATCCGGATATCCGGATATTATAGACGCCGCTCCAGCCGACGGTTTTATGAGAAACACCGGTATCCAAAATGCAGAGGCGTAACGCCATATGCCCGCACGCCCAGGTGCGGTATCACAGAAGCCGCCCCAGTACTCAACTGAGTACCGGGGCGGTATTTTTTATCCCTGATTCTGCGCCTCCACCAGGCGCACGCCGCAGTACTGCTCCCGCAGCCTGGGCTTTTCGATCTTACCGGTGGGGTTGCGGGGGACATCGGCGAAGATGATCTTCCGGGGGCGCTTGTACCGGGGCAGGTCCATGCAGAACTGGTTGATCTCGCTCTCGGTGCAGGTCATGCCCTCCTTGATCTGGATGATGGCGGCGGCAATCTCCCCCAGCCGCTTGTCCGGCAGGCCAATCACCGCCACGTCGTGGACCTTGGGGTAAGCGGTGAGGAAGTCCTCGATCTGCACCGGGTACAGGTTCTCGCCGCCGGAGATGATGACATCCTTCTTCCGGTCCACCAGGAATACGAAGCCGTCCTCGTCCTGGCGGGCCATGTCGCCGGTGTGGAGCCAGCCGTTTTCCAGCACCTCGGCGGTGGCCTCGGGGTTGTGGTAGTAGCACACC
>JAAWLY010000114.1 GCA_022798155.1 Lawsonibacter sp.
TACAATCTTTTTTCGCAGACCACCCTGCAACACCTCAATTTGAAAAGCAGTCCGGGCCAGCCAAAATTGTTGAATGTGAAAAGCGGTAAAAACACGATAGCCGTTTGCCTGTCTCTTTGCCGCTGGGATCAGTCCCCATTCTTCGTATAGGCGGACAGTATTCGGGTGCACTCCAATTATCGCCGCAACCTCGGCAGTTTTATATGTGGTCAAGTCATTCACCCCCTCTGTCACACACTATTATACCTCATTTCTAAAGTCTGGTGGTAAAGTGGAGAGTTTTATTGCAACTTGCGTTTGGAAGCAGCTTGTCCCATCGAAAAATTTAACAGGTTGTTCTTACGAAAACGCCGCCGGAAAAGGCTTGTCCAACCAACAATCCTGTGTTTTCAACGGTTTCCGGCCACGTTGTTCTTATATGATTGCACCATCCGCGGCCAGGTCCTCGGTCAAATCGGCGATGACATCGCCAGTGGACTGGATAGAGGCTGCAGTCCATGGGAAGCCGGAGGCGGCGGTGGGGTAGACGCCAGTGGTGTGGTCCACGAAGTAGGGGGCGAAGGCGGGGTTGGCCCGGACCTCCTCGTCGGTGAGATCACGGGTCAGCTGATGGACGATAGCCGCCACCATCTCCATGTGTCCCAGCTCCTCAGTACCTATATCGGTGAGCAGCCCTTTAGCCTCGGCGTAGGGCATGGAGTAGCGTTGGGAGAGATAGCGCATAGAGGCTCCCAGCTCGCCGTCCGGGCCGCCGTACTGGCTGATAATAAAGGCGGCCAGTTTGGGGTTTGGGGTGGCAATTTTTACAGGGAATTGCAGCTTTTTCTCATAATGAAACATTTATTTCACCTCATTCTGGGCAAAATTCCAGGGCCAGGGGTCGGACAGCCACATATAGCTGTCACCGGCGGCTGCGGCCTGCAGGGTGATGGGGCCGTACTTGGACTCATAGGCTGCCTTGGCCGCCTTCTCCATGGCGGAGAACTGCTTGAGCAGCTGGAAGGCCTCGGTGTCATCCTTATGGGTATCCAGATAGATGTTCAGCTCCAGCACCACAAACTCCAGCGCCTGAAGCTCCGCCAGGGGGGTGTCGGGCAGGGTGGACCCCTCCACTGCCAGCCGGAAGGGCAGGTTCAGTCCGGGGAACAGGGTTCCGTTGCTCAGGGCCTCGGACTGAGCGTATTTCTGAGGGCTGTTCTGCTGAAAAGGCACATAGGGCACCGCCAGTCCTGCGCAGGACGGCAGAGTGCCGTTGGAGTCCGGACAGCTGGCCGTCGTCGTCTGCGAACCGTTAATGGTACAGCTCATAGCCCCGTTAGAGGTACCGTTTGCGGCGCCGTTCATGGTCCCGGTACCGTTCGCAGCGCCGCTCATAATTCCGTTGGCGCTTCCGTTCATGGAAGTGACAGGCCGGGTACCGTTATTTTCAATCAACAAGGGAAATTCCCTCCTTCACTCAATACAGGAGGACGGGCGCGGGGAGCGCACAGCGTCCCCCTCAGTCCATCCTATGCCGCCCACCGCCGTTGGGTACACGCATACCGGGCAGGCAGTTTCCATAGGATATGGAGGAGGTGGTCATATTGAAAAGAGGAATTGTGCTGGCCGGGATGCTGATTGGCACGGTAGTCCTGCTGGCGCTGGCCTTGGGGCAGCTGAATAGCTTGGTGGAACCGGCCATGGAGCCCTCTGCGGTGGGACGGACGGGGCCGCTGGTGCTGGACGCCGGACATGGCGGAGAGGACGGGGGCGCGGTCTCCATCACCGGAACCCCGGAGAGCGAGATCAACCTGGCCATTGTTCTCAGGCTGAGGGATGTACTGGGGCTGTACGGGGTGGACCCTATTCTGCTTCGGGAGACGGACATCTCTCTTCACGACAGTGAAGCCAACACCCTGCGGGAAAAGAAACGGTCCGACTTGAAAAACAGGGTGGAGGCCATCGAGGGAGTGGAGGGGGGCACCCTGCTCAGCATCCACCAGAATACCTACCCCAGCAGCCGCTACCACGGCACTCACGTCTTTTACGCCCCTACGGATGGTTCCCAGGAACTGGCTGAGCACTTCCAAAACAGCATAAAAACCGCCCTCCAGCCGGAAAACGAGCGGACGGTGAAGCAAATTCCCGATTCGGTCTACATCATGAACCATGTCACCTGTCCCGCCGTCCTCATCGAGTGCGGCTTTCTCACCAATCCCGAGGAGGAGGCCCTGCTCCGGGACGAGGACTACCAGCGCAAGCTGTCCGCCGTCATTGCCGCCGCCTGGCTGACTGCGCCATAATAACCTTCTTTACAAGGTTAGGGAAAACTGCTACAATAAGGAAAAATGACAAGTGGCGCCTGGAAGAAAACGAAGTTTTTTGCAAAGTTCTTTTTGCTTCTTTTTCTTTCCAGAAAAAGAAGAAAGAGGAAACGAAATGAAAGCGAAAACCCTATTTTACTGCACTGAGTGCGGCAACGAGCTGCCCAAGTGGGCGGGGCAATGCCCGGCCTGCCGAGCCTGGAACACCATTGTGGAACAACCGGCAGAGAAACCCGCCAAGCGGGCAGCGCCTGTAAAGGGAGGCTCCATTACAGGGATCGCCATCAACCGCCCCCGGCCCATGAAGGAGGTGGAGACCACCGACGAGCTGCGCTTTGCCACCGGAATGGGGGAGCTGGACCGGGTGCTGGGCGGGGGAGCGGTGAAAGGCTCCCTGGTGTTGGTGGGGGGCGCGCCTGGCATCGGTAAGTCCACCCTGATGCTGCAAATCTGCGACAATTTGTGCCGCTTCGCCAAGGTGCTGTATGTATCCGGCGAGGAGTCGGAGCGGCAGATCAAGCTGCGGGCGGAGCGGCTCAGAGTCCAGGGGGAGGGGCTGTACCTGCTGGCGGAGACCAACCTGGAGAACCTGGTGGACGCCGTCCACCAACTCCAGCCCGACGTGCTGATTGTGGACTCCATCCAGACTCTGTACCACGGGGATGTGACCTCCGCCCCAGGCAGCATAAGCCAGGTAAAGGAATGCACCTTAACACTGATGCAGCTGGCCAAGGGGGAAAATATTACCGTTTTTGTCATTGGACATGTGAACAAGGAGGGCTCCATTGCCGGGCCCAAGGTGTTGGAGCACATGGTGGACTGCGTTCTCTACTTTGAGGGGGAGCGGCACATGGCCTACCGCATCCTTCGGGCGGCTAAGAACCGCTTCGGAGCCACCAACGAGATCGGCGTGTTTGAGATGGAGGACGTCGGTCTTACGGAAGTACCCAACCCCTCCGAGGCCATGCTGGCCGGCCGGCCGACCGGAACGCCTGGTACCTGTGTCACTTGTGTGATGGAAGGGGCGCGCCCCGTTCTGGCGGAGATCCAGGCCCTGGTGGTGCCATCCAGCTTAGGCAATCCGCGGCGGGTAAGCAACGGGTTTGAATACAACCGATCTATGCTGCTGCTGGCAGTGCTGGAAAAGCGGGGCGGATTGATGGTAGGAAACTGTGATGCCTACGTCAACGTCATCGGTGGGCTTTATCTAGAGGAGCCCGCCGCCGATTTGGCCACCATCCTGGCGTTGGCCTCCAGCTTTCGGGACAAGCCTGTCCCACATGACCTGGCCGCCATCGGAGAGGTGGGCCTGACGGGTGAGCTTCGGGCAATCAGCGCCCTTGGGCAGCGACTGACAGAGGTAAAGCGATTAGGCTTTACAAAGTGCATGATTCCAAAGAGAACGCAGGGTAAGCTGTCTGTCCCGGACGGCCTAGAGCTAATCCGGGTGGCCAATATCCGGGAGGCCATGGCCGCCCTGCTGTGAGTGCTGAGCGGGCACAAAGTTGACGCATTTAGAACGGCTTGTCTCCCCGGTAGAGGCCGCCCGGGACAGGGAGCAGTAGCCGTCCTTCTGGTAGACGCAGGGGTCGGTGCAGGCGATGAGGCTCATTCGTTCATTCCTCCCTGTTACTTTTCTGTTTGAAAAGAGTTTCAGGTCCACTGAGTGGAAAAGTAACCAAAAGAAACTTTTAGAAAAACTTCGTTCTTCCTCCCTAGTATGCCTAAAATGCGTCTAAAAATACGAAAAGTGCCGGTCCGATGGACCGGCACGATTTTTGGCCTAGAATTGACCCAGCTCCCGGACTACCACCGAGGCCAGAAGAAGACCGGCGGCGGCAGGGACGAATGGGGTAGAGCCGGGGGTATCCCGCCGGACAGTGGAGCTGGGACGGGCGCCGGAGGTCGTTGAGGATTCCAATTCCACGGGGCAAAGGGGAGAGGTGGGCAGCTCGGTAGAGTAGACCACCTTCAGGTGGTGGACGCCCCGTTTCCGCAGCTCCTTTCGCATGGTCCGGGCCAGAGGACAGCCCTGGGTTTTGGAGATATCGGTGACGGTCAGGGCGGAGGGGTTAAATTTATTGCCGGTTCCCATGGCGGAAATGATTTTAATCTGTAAGGCGATACACCTTGTCACCAGCTCCAGCTTAGCGGTTACGGTGTCGATGCAGTCCACTACGTAGTCGTACTGGGACAGGTTCACCTCATCCGCGTTGGAGGGGAGGTAGAATATACGGAATACCTCCACCTGGCAGTTAGGGTTGATGTCCTGGACACGTCGGGCCATGACTTCTGCCTTGGCCTGGCCGATGGTGGAGTGAAGGGCGGCAATCTGCCGGTTCAGGTTACTCTCGGAGACAGTGTCGTCGTCATAGAGGTGTAAAGTGCCTACGCCTGACCGCGCTAGAGCCTCAACGGCGTAACCGCCCACGCCTCCCACACCAAAGATGGCCACCTTGGACGCTTTCAGCTGCTCCAGGGGTTCGTCCCCAATGAGCAGACGGGTGCGGATAAACTGGTCGGGCATGGCGGTTCTCTCCTTTTAAATGATTTGCCGGAACACAGGGTAACAGATTTGCGGGAGAAAGGCAATCGCCGCTCTTTCAAGTTGGCTAATGCTGCATGTACTGCTTTTTGAAGTCATCCAGCCGCAGAATGTCCCGGCCATACACAAAAATCCGGTATGCGATCTGTCCCGCGCGGAAGTTTGGGATATCATTTCGTTTATACTGAATGCCCATCCATTTCAGCTTGAACTCCGCTTTTTTGATCTGCTTTTGGTCGAACGTAAAGGCCACAATGTGGGCCTTGTTCCAGGGGTCCTTGTCCAGCTGAGCCAGCGTGTATGCCACCAGCTCCTCCTCTGTAGGGAAGGCCTTGAGCAGGGTCTCACGCCCTCGCTCTGACGAGAACAGACAGTACCCCAGCGCGCAGGATTTCACTACCAGCCCCTCATAGGCGTAGTGGCGGCCGATGGTGATGCTATCAAAGTTGTAGCAGTTTTCCTCTAAATATTGTTCCAGCTCCTGAATGGTTTTCATCCATCTGCCCCTTTTGGCAAAAACCGCCCCTTGTCCTTGAAACAGAGGGCGGTTTTCCGCGTTATTTCACTAAACAGCTCATGTCATACAATCCAGGAGTTTTTACCCCGGCGATAAATTTTGCGGCCTCCACCGCGCCCTGGGCGAAGATTTCCCGGGACAGGGCGGTGTGGCGTATCTCCATGATCTCGTCGTGGCCGGCGAAAATGATCTCGTGCTCGCCCACAATGGTGCCGCCCCGGACGGCGGAGATGCCGATCTCCTTTTTGTCCCGGGGCTGGCGGAGGTCGTGCCGGTCAAAGACATACTGCGTCTCGTGGCCGCAGGACTGGGCCGCCGCGTCGGCGATCATCAGGGCGGTACCGGAGGGAGCGTCCACCTTCCGGCGGTGGTGGCGCTCCACAATTTCGATGTCGTAGCTGTCTCCCAGGATGGAAGCGGCCTTTTTCACCAGCTCCAGCAGCACATTGATACCCAGGGACATATTGGCGGAGCGGAAGATGGGGACTTCCAGCGCAGCGGCCCCCACCTGGGCCACCTGCTCCGGGGAATAGCCGGTGGTGGCCAGCACCAGGGGGATGTGCCGGGCTTTGGCGAACTCCAAAAGGCCGTCCAAGGCGGCGGGAGAGGAGAAGTCGATCACCGCATCCGCCTGACCGGTGAATTGGGCAGGGGAGGTATAGACAGGAAAGTCCCGCTCTGTGCTTCCCAACACGTCGAAGCCGGCGCATACCTCCACCGCCGGGTCATTGGCGCACAGAGCTTCCACCACCTGGCCCATATGGCCGTTACAGCCGGAAATGATTATCTTCAGCATAATTTCTGTTCCTTCCGTAGGGCGCGAGCGCGCCGTGTTATAAGATTTGCGGCGTGCCCGGTGGTCACGCCCTACATGAGATTCACAGTAGCCCCATCCGCTCCATGGAAGCCCGGAGGACGGCCAAATTTTTGTCGGAGATGTCGCACAGGGGCAGGCGCAGGGGGCCAGCCTCCATGCCCATCAGATTCATGGCGGCCTTGATGGGAATGGGATTGACCTCGCAGAACAGGGCGTCGATCAGATCCATATACTTGATTTGGAGCTGGGAGGCGGCGGCGAAGTCGTTGTCCAGGCACAGGTGGCTCATCTCCACCATGACCTGGGGGATGATGTTGGAGGCCACGGAGATGACCCCCTTGGCGCCTAGGGCCATCATGGGCACCACCTGGTCGTCATTGCCCGACCAGATGTAGAAGTCATCGGGGCAGAGGCAGCGGGTGTGGGCCAGGAGGGAGAAATTGCCGCTGGCTTCCTTCACACCGTTGATTTTGGGGTTTTCCGACAGAATCTTGTAGGTATCGGCGGTGAAGGACACACCGGTGCGGCCGGGCACGTTGTAGAGGATGATGGGCAGTTCCACCCGGTCGGCGATGTACTCGTAGTGCTTAATCAGGCCGGTCTGGCTGGCCTTGTTGTAGTAGGGGGTGACGTGAAGCAGGGCGTCGGCTCCGGAGTCCTGGGCGTGCTGGGACAGGTAGACGGCGGCGGAGGTATCGTTGCTCCCCGCGCCGGCGATGACCTTCACCCGGTGGTCCACCCGCTTGACGCAGAACTCCACGGCGGCGATGTGCTCCCGGATGGACATGGTGGCCGACTCGCCGGTGGTGCCGCAGACG
>JAAWLY010000115.1 GCA_022798155.1 Lawsonibacter sp.
TGGTAGACATCTGGTAGACGCGCTGAAAAACGAAACCGCCGCCAACCCCTGGGGCGCAGGGGTTTGACGGCGATTTTGGTAGACTTTTGGTAGACGCGGATACTTGCGACGGACAGCCAAATTAAAATATCCTCAAGAAAAATGTAAAGTTCCCTTGACATAAGATGTAAAGTGTGCTATACTCCAAATAGTAAAGTCACCTTTACATTTTTTAGAGGAGGTAGCCCGGTGACCAATCGAATCGCGGAACTGCGCAAGGCTAGAAAAATCTCCCAGGCGGAGCTGGCTGACCAGGTGGACGTCACCCGGCAAACCATCATCTCCCTGGAGAGCGGCCGGTATAACGCCTCCCTGCTGCTGGCCCACAAAATAGCGAAATATTTCGGGCTGACCATTGAGGAAGTATTCTTGTTTGAGGAGGAAGAGACATGAAGCAGAGAAGAGGAAAACCGTCAAGATTGCAATGGGTCATGTCCTTAGCCCTGATACTGGCCGGACTGTTTTTCGCCCTGCCCGTCTTTCCGGAGGAAATCCGGGACAATTTACCCCATCTCCTGGTGATCCCCGGCTTTGTTGTCCTGCTGTTTTTGTGGCGGCAGAAGGAGAAATACGACGACCTGCCCCTGGAGGAGCAGCGGAAGCTGGACCTGGAGGACCAGGACGAGCGGAACCAGATGATCTATGAAAAGGCCGCCTGGCGCTGCTGGCAGGGAGAAACGGTGCTGCTGATTTCCAGCGCTATCTTATTGATTCCCCTGAAAAATCTCTGGCAGCTGAACTACAAAGTTTTTAATCTGATTCTCTTCTTATTCTGGGGCAGAATTTTGATTTTTGAAGGGGTCCGGTGGTGGATGAACCGGAAATACTGACGATTGTGAGGTTTTTGCAGTGAAAGACTTTTTGAAAAAAATATCCCCCTATGTGATGTTCGTATCATCCTGGGTTCTGATTCTCGCCGCCGTTTTGCTGGGAGAGCGGGCTCCGGAACCAGCCATTCTGACCCTGTATACCCTGGGCGGCATCCTGCTGGGCTTTGGGGCGGTGGGGATTGCCCTGAGCCGCATCCGGATGTCCCCGGAGCAGCAAAAAGAGTATGAGCGGGGCGAACACGACGAGCGCAACGTGGCCATCCGGGAGAAGGCGGCCATGTCCTCCTGGTACTGGACGCTGTATATGCTGTGGGCGCTGTTCATGGTCATCCAGATTTTCGTGGGCGGCTTCTGGGGTGCGGCCATCTCTGTGGTGATTGTACTTCACTGCACTTTCTACATGATTAACATTCACCGCTGGAATAAAAAGATGTGAGGAGGCTCTTGTTATGCTGATACAAAAACTGTTAACCGGTGGCGGGGACTATGAAAGGTCTTTGCTCCAGCGCCGTTGGGCCGCGATTGGTCTGCTGGTGATTGGACTGGTGTGCTTTGCCTGCTATTTCCTGCTGGTGCCGGACAGCGATTTGCCCGAGTACGCGCAAGGCTTCTACCTGGGCATGGCCTCCGGCATCACCGCCGGGGCGCTGGTACTGCTGATCCGCACGCAGTATCTGCTTACCCATCCCCAGGCCCGGCGGAAAGCGAAGATCAAGGAGACGGATGAGCGGGAAATGCAGATTGCCCGCACCTCAGCTCAAATCGCCGGAGGACTTACAGTTTTTGCCGCGGCGGTGGGCAGCATCATTGTCCTTCCCCTGAACCGGACGGCCTGCTTCACGCTGACCTGTGTAATCGCGTTCTATATCCTCTGCGCCCTGCTGTCCAGCCTATGGCTGTCCAAAAAGCTGTGAGCCGGCGGCTGGAGCTGACGGTTACCCCGGATTTGGCGGGAATCAAAGTAGATACCCTGCTCCGCAAGCGGCTGGGCCTTTCCGGGACGGTAGTAAAGCGGATTAAATGGCTGGAGGACGGCATTCTGGTGGACGGCCTCCGGGTCCACACTGACTTCCGTCCGGCGGCGGGGCAGGTGCTGTCCGCCCGGCTGTCCGATCCGGAACGGAACAGCGGTATCATCCCCGCACCGGGACCGCTGGATATCGTCTATGAGGATGAGGACCTGGTTGTCTTGAACAAGGCCCCCAAGGTGTCCGTCCACCCGGGGCCGGGTCACTACGACGATACCCTGGGTAATTTCCTGGTGGATCATTATGAAAAAACCGGGCAGGAGGCGGATTTCCACCCGGTCCACCGGCTGGACCGGGGGACCAGCGGACTGCTGGTCGCCGCCAAGCACCCCCACGCTCAGGAGGTGCTGAAAAAGCAGCTCCACACGGAGGAGTTCCACCGGGTCTATCTGGCGGTGTGCGAGGGAGTGCCCGAACCGTCTGCCGGGGTAATTGACGCCCCGCTGGGGCCAAGGCCCGGCTCCCTCATGGAGCAGATGGTCCGGCCCGACGGCAAGCCCGCCCGCACCAAATACGGCGTGCTGCGCCGCTGGGGAAACCGGGCGTTGGTCAGCCTGGAGCTGGAGACGGGCCGCACCCACCAGATCCGGGTCCACATGGCCCATATTGGCTGCCCGCTGGTGGGAGACTTCCTCTATGGAACCGAAAATCAGGAGCTGATTGGCCGCCCAGCCCTCCATTCGGGGTACCTCTCCTTCCTCCATCCCATTACGAGGGAAAAGCTGCGATTCTCTGTCCCCCTGCCGGAGGATATGGTCCGGCTGAAACTGTAAAATCTGACAAAAAAGCTCTGGTAATCTTGTCCTCTCTGTGGTACAATGGTAAATGTAAAATTTTAGCCGCAGGAGGTAATGTTATTATGTCCTATCGTGATACGTATGAGGCCTGGCTGGCCAGTCCCGCCCTGTCCGCCGAGGAGAAGGCTGAGCTGGAGGCCATCAAGAGCGACGAGAAGGAAATCGAGTCCCGGTTCTTCTCCCAGCTGGAGTTCGGCACCGCCGGACTGCGCGGCACCATGGGCGCCGGTACCTACCGGATGAACGTCCATGTTATCCGCCACGCCACCCAGGCCTTTGCCGAGGTCATTTTGGCCGAAGGTCCCGAGGCGGCGGCCCGGGGTGTGGCCATCTGCTTCGACTGCCGGAATAACTCCGACGTCTTTGCCCGGGAGGCCGCCTGCGTCATGGCGGGCAACGGCATTCCTGTGCGCCTGTTTGAATCCCTGCGCCCCACCCCCGAGCTGTCTTTCGCCATCCGGGAATACGGCTGCATCGCCGGCATCAATGTCACCGCCAGCCACAACCCCAAGGAGTATAACGGCTACAAGGTCTACTGGGAGGACGGCGCTCAGCTGCCCCCCAAGCACGCCGACGAGGTGGCCAAAAAGATGCAGGAGCTGGACGTCTTTGCCTGTGTGAAGAAGGCGGACTATGAGCAGGCCGTGGCCGAGGGCAAGATCGTCATTATGGGTCAGGAGACCGACGAGAAGTTCCTGGCCAACGTGATGGCGCAGGTCAACGACAAGGCGGCGGTGGAGAAGGTGGCCGACACCTTCAAGATGGTATACACCCCCTTCCACGGCACAGGCCACAAGCTGATCCCAGAAGCCTTGAAGCGGCTGGGTATGAAGCATGTCATCTGCGTTCCCGAGCAGATGGTCATTGACGGCAACTTCCCCACAGTGGTCTCCCCTAACCCGGAGAACCCCGAGGGCTTCTATCTGGCGGTGGAAATCGCCAAGAAGGAGGGGGCCGACTTCATCCTGGGCTCCGACCCTGACGCCGACCGTGTGGGCATCATGGTACACACCGGCAGCGGCGAGTTCAAGGTGCTCACTGGCAACCAGACCGGCGTGCTGCTGCTGGACTACCTCATTGGCGCCATGAAGCGTACCGGCAAGCTGCCCGCCAACCCGGTGGCTCTGAAGACCATCGTCACCACCGAGATGGCTCGGAAGGTGGCCGAGGTCAACGGCCTGAAGTGCTTCGACACCTTCACCGGCTTCAAGTTCCTGGCCCAGAAGAAGGACCAGCTGGAGAGCGACCAAGAGGGGAACGTGATCATGTCCTATGAGGAGAGCTACGGCTATATGCTGGGCTCCTTCGTCCGGGACAAGGATGCCGTCACCGCCGCCGTGGCCCTGACCGAGATGGCCGCGTGGTACGCCGGACAGGGCATGACCCTCTACGACGCCCTGCTGGCCCTGTATGAGAAGTACGGCTTCTACGGCGAGCGGACCCTGAACCTGGTCATGCCCGGCCTGGACGGCCTGAAGAAAATGGCCGAACTGATGGCCAGCCTGCGGGAGAAGCCCCCGGTGGAGATTGCCGGCGTGGCCGTCAAGGAGCAGAAGGACTACAAGGACGGCAGCGTGGTCTGCGTGGAGTGCGGCAGCAAGTCCCAGATGGAGCTGTCCGGCTCCAACGTGCTGCGCTACGAGATGGCTGACGGCACCAGCCTGATCGTCCGTCCCTCCGGCACCGAGCCCAAGGTGAAGGTCTACATCCTGGCCAACGGCTCCACCAAGGAGGAGTGCGACGCCAAGGTGACTAAGTACGCCGCCTGGGCGGAGAGCCTGAAAGGTTAATATAAAAACGGGCCGCTTCCAACTCTGGAAGCGGCCCTGAAAAAAGGGGCACCCGCATCTGCGGGCGCCCCCTCCTGTTTTTATGACAGCGAAGTGTGTGCCTTGGCCAGCTCCTGGGCAATGTTAAGCACATGGTCGCCGATCCGCTCAAAGTCGGTGAGCAGCTCAGAGTACAGGATACAGGCCTCGTCCGAACAGGTCCCGTTCCGCATACGGATCAGCTGTTCCCGCTGGAAGCTGGTGGTCATGTCGTCAATCCGCTGTTCCATCTGGGCTACCTGGGCCAGCCACTCATGCTGCCCGCCCTCGCTGGACAGCAGGGCGGATACCGCCCGGATGGAGATATCCCGCATTTGCCGGATCTCCGCCTGGGCATATTCAGAGAAGGAGATGTCCTCCTCCGCCAGCATTTTGGTGTAGCCGGCCAGGTTGTCGGCGTGGTCGCCGATACGCTCGATGTTGCCGGAGATGGAAAAGAGGCAGCTGACAATTTTAGAGCCCCGCTCGTTGGTTTCAATGGCGATCAGGTGGGAGATGTACCGGGAAATTTCCTTGTTTAAAAAATCAATATACTGCTCCCGCTGGTCCACCCGGTCCAGGGGGCCGGTGTCCTTATTCAGGACGGCCTTAAAGCTGGCGTCTACATTTTGCCGGGCCATTTCCAGCATCCGGTGCAGCTCGTTGCGCAGCTGGTCCACCACAATGGCGGACACACCCAGGCCGCCCTCCTTGCCCAGCGCGTTGACCGGGGTCAGGTAGGCCAGACGCATCCCCCCCTGCTCGCTGTCCCGTTCCTCCTCGCCGGTGTCGGGCAGGATACGGGTGGCCAGCTTGGACAGAAAGTTGCCGAAGGGGAGGAGCAAAAGGGTGGTGGCCAGGTTGAAGATGACGTGCATTACGGCGATCTGAGCCATGGGGCCGGGCACCGAAGCTTCGATCAGCTCCGTCAGGGGGAAGACCATCACCACCACCGTGAAAATCGCCGTGCCGATGACGTTGAAGAGGATGTGTACGCAGGTGGCCCGCTTGGCGTCCCGACTGACGCCGAAAGAGGCCATAACGGCGGTGATACAAGTGCCGATGTTCTGGCCGAACAGGATGTAGACCGACGGGCCGAATTCCACCGCGCCGGCCGCCGCCAGGGTCTGCAAGATGCCCACAGAGGCGGCGGAGGACTGGATCAGGGCAGTGAACACCGTACCGAACAGGATACCCAGGATGGGATTGGACAAGGTGGCCATCAGGTTGACAAAGGCGGGGACCTCCCGCAGGGGCTCCATAGAGGCGCTCATCATGTCCATACCGATAAACAGGATGGCCAGGCCGGCCAGCAGCTGGCCGATGTGCTGGAGGTCGGCTTTTTTCAAAAACACCATCATGAACACGCCGATGAAGGCGACAATGGGAGCCAGCGCCCCCACATCCAGGGCGATGAGCAGGCCGGTGGTGGTCTTGCCCACGTTGGCCCCCATAATCAGCCAGACCGCCTGGTTCAGGCTCATCATCCCGGCGTTGACAAAGCCTACCACCATAACGGTGGTGGCCGAGGAGGACTGGACGGCGGTGGTAATCAGCGCGCCCACCAGGATGCCCATAAAACGGTTTGAGGTGAGCCGCTCCAAAAAAGACTTCATCCGGTTACCGGCCGCGGCCTCCAGGCCGGAGCTCATCATCTGCATCCCGTGAAGGAACAGCGCCAAGCCGCCAAAAACGCCTAATAACTCTATTAAATCCATCGTCTGCCCCTCTCTGTATCTGCCCGCTTCTGCATTTTTTAGACCGTTATCCCGAAATTTTCCCATTTTTATTATAATTATATAGTTGGGGTTCGTCAAGCGCTAAATAGAAAAGCGGCGGCGGTCCCTGCGGAGGATCGACGTTGAAAAACAGGCGCACTGTCCCCTCATTTCCAATAAATGTATGGAAACGTACAATTTTTCCGGGAGTTCCGTCAGTTATTGAGGAGCACCCGAAGAGGCCTTCCGGTGCTCCCAATCATATTTTAAGGAGGCACAACATTATGCCAACCAACCAGACTCCCAACTATCAGCTTTCCCAGTGGGAGAAGTCCGACCAGGTCCTGATGGAGGATTTCAACGCCGACAACGCCAAGATCGACGCCGCTCTGGCGGCTCAGGCATCAACGCTGTCCGCCCACACAGCCCAGATCGCCAGGCTGGGCAACTGCCAGATCTGGACCACCACCTACAAGGGTACCGGTTTCTGGGGCCCGGACCGCCCCACTTCCCTCACCTTCCCCAAAAAGCCAGTGGCGGCGCTGATCAGCAACGAGTTCGGGTTCGCCTCGTGGCTGCTGCCCGAAGGGCTGATGGCTGTGTTCAACGGCGACAAATACTTTACAAACGTCGCCTTTGCCCTGGCTCCGGGGCTTGGAAGCGTCGGCATTGTCGCCTCTATGGTCACAAACGAGGGAATTCC
>JAAWLY010000116.1 GCA_022798155.1 Lawsonibacter sp.
GAAGTACTCGGCGATGCTGGTGGCCACGCTGGGGCACTTCATCCGCAGCATGGCGGGCTGGTCGCTGGTGGCGACCACCAGCACCGAGCGGCGCATGCCCTCCTCCCCTAGGTCCTTCTGCATGAACTCCAGCACCTCGCGGCCGCGCTCGCCCACCAGGGCGATAACGTTGATGTCCGCCTTTACGTTTTTGGCGATCATGCCCATCAAGGTGGATTTGCCCACGCCGGAGCCGGCGAAGATGCCGATACGCTGGCCCTTGCCGATGGTGAGCAGGCTGTCGATGGCCTTCACCCCGAACTCCATCCGCTCCCGGATAGGCGGGCGGGCCATGGGATTGATGTAGGAGCTGTCCACAGAGAAGGTGTCGCCCCGCTGGAAAGGCTCCAGCCCGTCGATGGGCTGGCCCAACGCGTTGATCACCCGCCCCCGCAGAAAGGGCCCCACTGGAAGGGTAAGCCGCTTGCCGGTATTGCGGACAAAGTTGCCCGCGGAAATCCCGCTCATGTTGGCGTATGGCATGAGTAGGATATGGTCGTTTTTGAAGCCCACCACCTCGGCGGGAATCTGGCCGCCGGATTCGTTGGAGTAGATGCGGCAGATGTCGCCGATGGCGGCCCGGCCGCCGGAGGCCTCGATGGACATGCCCACGATATTCTCAATTTTCCCCGTCCGGCCCACCGTCTCGGCGGAGCGGACGGCGGGAATCAGCTCTCGAAACACGTCCTAAGTCTCTCCTCTACTGGGGCCAGCGGCCCCCCATCTGGTCATAGAGCACATCCCGGATGTTGGACATCTGGGTGGAGACGCTGGCGTCGACAATCTCCTCCGGCGTCTCCACAATGCAGGTGCCCCCCTCGTCGTCCCCCATGGGGACCACTTTGATGTGCTGGGACAAAGCCCCCAGGGTGGTGG
Organism: Lawsonibacter sp.; assembly: GCA_022798155.1. Taxonomy (GTDB): domain Bacteria; phylum Bacillota; class Clostridia; order Oscillospirales; family Oscillospiraceae; genus Lawsonibacter. The sequence continues at coordinate 916 of JAAWLY010000116.1, forward strand.
TCAGAGCGGGGGAAATCTGGGCCACCTGCCGGGCGTCGCAGCCGGAGATGTAGATGTGGACCCACTCCTGGCGCTTCATCCGCTCGGTGGCGGTCTGGATCATGCGGACGATCACCTCGCTGCTGCTTCTCAGGCTGACCCGCACCACCTTTTCTGCGATGGACAGGCACAGCTCCAGCAGCTCGTCCTGGCTTTGGAGGATCATCTCCTCCCGGGCCAGGGTGGCCTTTTCCAAAAAGGCCTGGACCTCTTTCTCCAGCCGGGCGGCGGTGGCCTCCCGGTCCCGCACCGAGTCGTCCATGGCCTTGGCGATGCCCTGGGCATAGCCCTCCCGGTAGCCTTCGTCCCGGGCTCCCGCCCGGATCTCCTCCTGCTCCCGCTCAGCCTGCTCCCGGGCCTGGTCCAGAAGCTGCTGGGCCTGCTCTCGGGCCTGGTTCATAATCAGCTCCGCCTGGAGCTGGGCGTAGTGGACGGGGGTGTCTTTCTTGGGCTCGTCGGGCTGCTCCGCCTCTTCGGGCGGGGCCTCCGGCTCCGTCTCCTCTCCGTCCACGGTGATATCCACCGGCTCGCGGGACACCTCCTCCGCCTCCAGGGGGCGGAACTCGTCCTCGCCCCCCATGAAGATGTCGTCGGCGTCAGGCGGGACATAGGCCTCGGCTTCGGGCTTCAGGAAGCTCTTCAGGATATTACGCAATGATATCGTCCTTTCCGCCCTTCAAAATTACAATCTCGTTCCGCTCCTCCAAATCGCGGATGACGCCCACAATGCGCTGCTGGGCGTCTTCCACGTCCTTCATGCGGACATTGGTGGTAACCTCCAGGTCGTCCCGGATGCTCTCGGCCATACGGGCGGACATGTTGGTAAACAGCTTGTTGGACACCTCGGCGTTGGCCGTCTTCAGGGCCAGCACCAGGTCTCTCGGGTCGCAGTCCCGGACGAAGCGCTGCACGGAGCGGTCGTCCATGGTGATGATGTCCTCGAATACAAACATCCGCTTGCGGATCTCGTCGGCCAGCTCGGCATTGTGCTCGGCCAGGCCGTCGAAGATGGACTTCTCGCTGGAGCGGTCCAGGTTGTTCATGATGCCCGCCACATAGTCGATGCCGCCCACCTTGACGTTGGACTGGGTGATGATGCTGGAGAACTTCCGCTCCATCTCCGCCTCAATGGTCTTGATGGCGGTGGGGGAGGCGCTCTCCATGGTGGCGATGGCCTCTACCACCTTAACCTGGCGGCGGGGCTCCAGCTGTTCGATGACGCCCGCCGCCTTGTCCGGGTCCACGTAGGACAGCACCAGGGCCATGGTCTGGGGACGCTCGTTTTGCAGTGCGGAGAAGAGGGACTTCACGTCCGCCTTGTTCAGGAAGGCGAACTCGCGGGTCTTGAGGGACTTGGTCACCTTCTCCAGCAGGGCCATGGCGGTCTGGTTGCCGAAGGCCTTCTCCAGCACCGACCGGGCGTACTCCAGGCCGCCCTCGGTGACCGCCTTGCTGGTCATACAGTTCTGGTAGAACTCGGTGAGCACTTCTTCGGTCTTTTCCGAGTCCAGCATTCCCAGCCGGGCCACCTCCAGGGTCAGGGACTCTACATCCTCCGGCTCCATAAATTGGTACAGGCTGGAGGCCTTATCCGCGCCCAGGGAGACGATGACGGCGGCGGCCTTTTGGGGGTATGTCAATTCAACCTTTGCCGTTTCAGCCATTGTCATCCTCTCCTCTCAGCCAAGCCTTCACCATCTGAGCGGCGACCTCCGGGTTGTTCTGGACGAACTGCCGGACGACCTTACGCAGCTCCATGCTCTTCTCGGTGTTGACCTCCATAATATCGGCTCCGCCGGTGGGCGCCGCTGCTGCCGCTGCCGCGGCCGCCTCGGCCGCCGCCAGGGCCTCGGCCGCCTGCATCTCCTCCTCCAGGGCCTGCTGCTGGGCCAAGCGCTTCTTCTTCGCCTTGCCGCGCAGGATCAGGATGATAATCAACAGGAGGATGAACAGAATCAGGCCGCCGATGGCCGCGTAGAGGACGTAGTCAGGCACGCCGGCCAGGATGCCGCCGGGCAGGTCGGGTCCGGCAGGAGTGGGATCATAGAAGGGGGCGATAAGCACAGAGACATGATTTTCCGGGTTCTCGCCGCCGATGCCCGAGGCGGTGGCCGCCTGGGCCCGGATGGCCTCGGTGGTTACCGAGCCGGCGTTGTCGCTGTTCTGGTTGATGGTCACCGCCACCTGCACGTCGGTGATGGTAAAGGCCAGCCCCTCCTCCTGCTGGGTGGTGGTGTTCAGGTGAAGATCCCGGTCCCCCTGGCCGCCGGCGTAGTTCTCATCGCCGGTCAGGTCGGTGTCCAGATCGGGGTAGTAGGGCAGGTCGGAGTTGGTGGTGGTACCCGGGGTACCCCCCACCGGCTCGGTGCCGTCTCGGATGATCTCCCACAGCCAGTGGTCGGTGCCGATCAGGCCGCCCCCGGGCACCGAGCCCACGGGCTGCTCATAGGTGGTCTTGTCGATCACCTTGCGGTTCACGTCCACCACGGTGCTTACCGAAACCGTGATATTGCCCGGACCATAGATGGGCTCCAGCACCTGGAGCACCTGGCTGCGCACCTGATTGCTGATCTGCTCCTGGTACTGCACTTTCAGGGCGCTGGCCTCGCTGATGCTGTCGGTGGTATTGTTCTGTGAATATGTATTGCCCAAAGTGTCGCCGATGGTCACGTTGGAAATCTCCAGGCCCGAGATACTGTAGCTCACCAGGTTGCGGATGGCCTCTACCACCCCGGAGCTCAGGGGCTTGCTGGTAGTGGGGGTGATGGTCACCGTGGCGGTGGCCGGGGTGGCCACCGGATCCAGCACGTAGATGCGCTCGGTGCCCGGGCTGATGGTCACGCTGGCCTCCTGCACCCCCTCGAAGGTGCGGATGATGGCCTCCAGCTTTTGGGTCTGGGCGATGAGCCAGGCCCGCTCCTGCTCCTGGCTGGAGCCGCCGCTGTGGCTGTCCAGATACTCATACAGAAAGCCGGAGTTCAGGTTGCCCGACAGGGCCAGCTGGCCCTGGAGCCCCTGGGCTCTCCCCTTGGGCACCAGCACCTTGTCCCCTTGAATCTGATAGTCCGTTACCCCGTTGTTGCCCAGGAACTGCGCCACATTGCTGATCTCGCTGGCGTTCAGTCCGCCCTGGAGCAGCTCGTATTCGGTGCGGTTGAGCAGCAGCACCGCCGCAATCACCAGAACCAGAATAACCCCGGCACAAACACCCAGCAGGATGCGCACCTTTTTGTTCAGTTTTGCAAAAAAGCTTTTGATTTTTTCCCAAAAGCCCTTTAGTTTCGTCTGCAACTTGGATCCCTCCGGCCTGTTATCTCACGCAAGCGCCCACGCTTACAGGGAAATGCGCATCAATTCGTTGTAGGCATCCAGCGCCTTGTTCCGCATTTCCATCAGCAGCAGTGCCGAGGTGGTGGCCTTGCTGATGGCCAGGTTCAGCTCCGCCGGGTTGTCGATCAGCCCCACAGACAGCTGATACTCCAGGTTGACCTGCTCCTGGTTGGTCTCGCGCACATTTTGGATGGCCTGGCGGAACACATCCGCAAACAGAGTGCCGGCAGGGGCGGACTGTGCGGCGTCAGCCCCTTCGACCGGGGTGCTCCACAGCGGGGCGATGGATTGAATGGGAGTAAATTCCATGGCAATGACCTCCTGAACAGGGCAAAATGCCCCTTTATTGCATTATCCCAAAACGCAAATCCAGGCCAGACTAAATTCTTTGCCTTTGGGCTCCTTACCGCCGGGCAAAAACTCAACCTGACCTAGAGCGAAAATTTACTTGCCGATCTCCATTCCTTTGGAGAGCAGGCTCTTCAAAAGATTAAACGCTGTGACATTGGCGCTGTACGCCTGACTGGCCGCCATGCCGTCCGTAATCTCTTTTACCAGGTCTACGTTGGGCAGCTCCACGTATCCATCCTCATTAGCGTCCGGGTCCTCCGGGTCGTACTTCAGCTTGAAGTCGGAGGGGTCCTCCGCCACCTCCACGACCCGCACGCCAGGCACCCGCTGGCTGGCAAGCCGTCCGCCCTGGCCGTAGCGCGTGCGGTCCAGCACGTCGCGGAAGCGGCCCGTCCCGTTATCCGCCTGGAACACAACCACCTTTCTGCGGTAGGGGCCCTCGCCGTTCTCCGTTCGGGTGGTGTTCATGTTGACAATGTTCTCGGAAATAATGTCTAACCGCTGCTGCTGCGCGGTGAAACCGGAACCGATGATGTCGATAGCGCCTACAAAGGCCATACGCGCTCCCTCCAATAATGTTCGTATTCAATGAGGCGCACTTAAAAAGTCCGCCAAAACCGGAAATTCAGCCGCCCTTACTGTCCCCGGATCAGGGTGCGCATCAGGGACAGGTTGCTGTTGATGGCGTCCATGGTGTATTGCATCTGCAGGGCGTTTCGGGTGGCCTCCAGCTCCTGCTCGGCGATGTTCACGCCGTTGTCGTCCATCCGGGTGCTCTCATACTCGGCCACGTGGACCTGGGGCTGGGAGGTGTCGATGGCGGAGCGCACCGACATCAGCGTTTTGCCCTTCTTCTCAGAGTTCAGCACCGCCGTGCGGATACGGGAGCGCAGCGCCTCCTCGAAGGTGACATATTTCGTCTTGTAGTTGGGTGTTTCCGCGTTAACGATGTTATCGTTGATGACATTCTGCTTGGTCCACTGAAAGTTCATCGCCCGCTCCAGCATCATCAGGGAGTTTGTATACAGCATAGACATAGGGGGCTCCTCCTCATTTCGAGAGCAGTGTGAATAATCATAACATGGTTTTATGGAAAAGGCAAGCCCAGCCGTTTGACTTTTCACAGCTTCTTGACGGCCTTTTCACCTTGCGGCAGCGCCGCGCACACATGCTTATTATAGCTCACTTTCCTTGATATTGCAAGCCATTGGGCGAATATATTCTTTTGAAATTTTGGCCCGCTTCTTGTAGAATCTGACTGCCGCGTTTTTCCAGTTGGACCCGCCCAGCTCTGCTGGGCGCTGTTTGAAAAATGGAAGCATGCTCAACGACGAGGGATTTCGCCGCCAGGCAAACACAATTTTTCCCAGGAATACTGGATGCATTTCAAGAAAAATCGGGAAGCATGGGGACGAAAGATCCGTCGTTTGGCGTTTTGACATTTTTCAAACGAGCCCTAATGATAATTTATAGGATACAGCATATTTCCGCCAATTGCAATGGTAATTTTAGTAAAAATATCCCCGGGGCAACCTGTGCTTTTACGCTTTCCCTCGAAAAAGTACCCATTTTCCCCTTTTTGGACAAAAGGAGGCCAAACACGCTGCCGCATTCAGCCTCTCTTTTTTAGGATTCTTTTTTCTCCTGGCCCTTCAGCACGCCCAGCAGTTCCAGCGGAGAGGCCTCCTCCCCCGCCGCCTCCCGGTTGGTCTCGGCGGCCACTTTCAGCTCGCTGCGCAAAATGGTCACGTCCCGGGGTGCCTGGATGGCCAGCCGGACCCGCCCGGCCTCTACCGCCATCACGGTGACCTCGATCTCTTCGCCGATGTGGAGGGACTCCCCCTCCTTCCGCTGTAAAATCAGCATGGCGCCCCCTCCTTCCGGCCAAACTCGGAGAGAGGATGGTGCATCCGGTAGCCCTCGTCCCCCAGGATGACCTGCATGGCCTGCATGGTCCGGTCGTTTACCGCCACCGGACAGCGCAGATTTACCGTGCTCTCAGAGGCCGGGCTGCGCACCACGCACAGGGCGTAGAAGCACAAATCCTCGCTGCGCTCCACCCCCATGGTCTTCAGCTCCCCCGCCGCCAGCACCGGGGCGTAGTCCGGCTTGAGGGAGAAGGGGTTCATGGCTACAAAAGCCAGACCGGGGGTGACAACGCTCTGGAAGCACAGCAGCGAGCCCTCGCCGCCCTCGAAGGTCCACTGCTCCGGCTGGGCTACACTATGCAGCGATGCCGCTTTCGGTGACCTTCCGTGGAGGCGGAT
>JAAWLY010000117.1 GCA_022798155.1 Lawsonibacter sp.
TGGTACATCGGCTCCTGCAAGAAGATCGCCTACCTCTTCCCCAAGGCCCACGCCGTGGCCTATGTGATGATGGCCTTCCGCATCGCCTGGTTCAAGGTCCACCGCCCCCTGGCCTTCTACGCCGCCTACTTCTCCATCCGGGCCAAGGCCTTTGACGAGTCCTTCATGTGCCGGGGGACGGACGTGTGCCAGCGGAAAATGCGGGAGATTATCGCCAAGGACAAGGAGGCCACCGCCGTGGAGCAGGACATGCTCACCACCCTGGAGGTGTGCTACGAGTTCTATCTGCGGGGGTTCCAGTTCGAGCGGATGGATATCTACCAGTCCCAGGCCATGCACTTCACCATGGACGAGGAGCATGGCACCCTGCGGCCCCCCTTCGTCTCCGTCGCCGGACTGGGGGAGACCGCCGCCATCTCTCTGGCCGAGCAGCGGGAGGGACGGGAGTTCATCTCCATCGAGGAGGTGTCCGCTGCCTGCCCCAAGGTGTCCAAGACCCATATCCAGCTGCTGAAGGAGGCCGGGGCCTTCGGCGACCTGCCCGAGACCAGCCAGATGGATTTGTTTTCCATGTTTGGATAAAAACAGCCGGGCGGCTGTCCGTTTTGGACAACCGCCCGTTTTTTCTGCGTTTCAGCGGAAACGGTGTACGATACCGCTTTGTTTCATGATTGCGTTTGCGGTATGGCGGGACTTGATCCTGCTGTCAACGGCAAAAGTACGTTTGGTAATTGGGCTATACCAGATGTCATGGTCACCCTTGCCCCGTCTTACAAAGCTGCACCCGTTCAAGGTCAGGATATTCCGCACCTGTTTTTCATACTCCGCCATCAGACTGCCACCTGTTCATGCCGGGAGGAAACAAAATTCAGGGATAGAGGGGAGTATGGCCTGTTGTTGAGTTCCAGCAGTTCCGGGACGGCAAAACGCACTCGTTCAATCAGCGCGTCGAAAGAGCCGGATTCCAGTACCAGCCCCGGCACGTCGTCGCTCTCGGCAATCCAGACCATGGCATCAGGGTCCCAGGTCATTTTAATTAAAAGTTCCATTGCGGCCTCCGTTTTCCCGCGTTAGGCGGTTGTTTTCCTGCTTCTATGTTAAGCGGCGCCCAAAAGTTTGTCAAGCGAAATTTATCAAAAACAGCCGGGAATATGACCGCCGCCACAGTTTGTGACGGCGGCTTTTGAAATTTACTGCTGGTTTACTGCCTCTTCCAACGTTTTCAGGAAGGCTTTTTCCTCCTTATCCCTGCCTGTCTGTATTTGCGGCATGGCGGCGGCCAGGGCCTCGCAGAGCCGTTTGGCCTCACTTTTGCGGGCGAAGGTTGGAAAAGCGATTAACCGGGTGGCGTCGTAGAGATTGACATCGTAAGAGGTGGACACCACCTTGCTGGTGGTATGTACCTTTTTAATCAGGAAAGCGCCCCGGAGCCGGCGCAGGAGGATGGCCTGATCCCCGACGAGGACCCAGGTGCGGCCCAAGTCCACATTGCCGCCAAAGCTCTGTCCTCCGGCCAGGTCCTGGTCCACCAGGGCGAACAGCTCCGGAACGGGGAGGGCGGTCTGCTCCGCCGGGACCTGGGCGCGGATGGACTGGATCAGGTTGCTGTTCTCCACGTCCGCGCCGATGGCCAGCCGCTTTTTCCGGTGGATGCGGGCGCCCCAGACAAAGCCGATTCCAATGGCGAGAAAGGCCGCGCCGAAAAGCAGCGACAGAATAACGCCGCCGATCCCGAAGGATGCCCACTCGAAGATCGACATATAGATCAGCATACCCAGAAAGATCAAGCCGATCAGCGCAAACGGGACCGCGCAGACACACATAACGATCTCCGAGACTGCGCCGCCCTTTTCCCGTTTCAGATGTTTTTCACAATAGCCCATAAGTTTCAATCCTTTCCTTGTTTTACCACAGCTCTGGGGGCGTTTTCCACCCCCGAGAGCCGGGGAAACAAAAACGCCGTGCAGGTGCAAAGCCTACACAGCGAAAAAAATTTTCGGCAACACGGCTGCACAAATACCACAACAAACCAAACCCTTTACAAAAAGAGCGGCCTGTCGTATAATATTTGTGCGGTGCGGCCTATGGCCGTTGTGTAGGTGGGGTATGGTCACCTATGCAGGCTTTGCGGGTGCTGGTAACACCCATAAAGCTGCCGCATTTTTGTTTTCGCTGTTATTATAGCAGAGATTGACATACTTTGCAAGGTTTTAATTCCAGAAGGGAGGGCCGGAAACTATTTTCTCGAAACTTCTTGCAAATGCGATTGGTTCGTGCTAAGATATCCCTTGCCCGGAGACGGACGAACTATATTTTACAAACAGAGGTGCTTTCCAATGCTGGATAAAAAGGTGAGCGAGCTGCTCAACGATCAGATCAACAAGGAATTTTACTCCGCCTATTTGTACCTGGATTTCTCCATCTACTACGAGGAGCAAGGCCTGGACGGCTTTGCCAACTGGTACAAGATCCAGGCCCAGGAGGAGCGGGACCACGCCATGCTGATGATGGAGTATCTGCAGAACAACGGCGAGAAGGTGGAGCTGAAGGCCATCGCCAAGCCCGACAAGGAGCTGAAGGACAAGGTGCAGGTGCTGGAGCTGGGCCTGGAGCACGAGCGGTATGTCACCAGCCTGGTCCACGCCATCTACGACGCGGCCTACTCCGCCCGCGATTTCCGCACCATGCAGTTTTTAGACTGGTTTGTGAAGGAGCAGGGCGAGGAGGAGAAAAACGCCGACGACATGGTAAAGAAGATGAAGCTCTTTGGCGACGACGCCAAGAGCCTGTACATGCTCAACAGCGAAATGGCCGCCCGCACCTACTCCGCCCCCTCGCTGACTCTGTAAAATAGTGCCGCCTCCATCTGGGGCGGCAAATTTTATGAAATATTAAAAAATTATCCCTTGACTGTCCGGGGGCAAGTGGTTAAAGTAAGAGAGGAAAAATGGGCGTTTGATTTGGAGGTTGAGTCCAATGGGTTATAACGGAAAACGGTCCCGAGGCGCTTCCCGGCGGGACGGGGGCGGGCTGGACCGGACGCTGGTCCGGGTGCTGCTGTTCCCGGCGCTGATGGTCTATCTGGAGCTGGTAATGCACATCTATATGAAAACCAGCCTGGCCTATGCGCCGGTGTATGTGGTCTTTGCTGTGGCGGCGGGCTTTTTTTTCTCCGCCCTCACCCTGCCCTGGAGCCGGACGGTAAACGGGGTGCTCACCAAGGTGCTGGCGGTGCTGCTCTCGGTCATCTGCGGAGTGGAGCTGATCGCCAAGACCATTCTCCAGACCTACTACGGTCCCAGCGCCCTGAAGATGGCGGCGGGCAACAAGCTCACCGACTACTCCGACGTGATTGTCTCCACCGTGATCCGGAGTATCCCCATTCTGCTGCTTTTGCTGCTGCCCGCCATCCTGCTGTGCGTCTTTGGCGGGCGGCTGGTGGGCTTTGCCCGGTTTGACCCCCGCTTTGCCGGGCTGGTGCTGGCGGCGTGCGTGGTGTTCCATGTTGTGGGCCTGGGCGTGATCCACCTGCCCTGGAGGGGGGACCTGACCCCCGCCAGGCTGTATCAGATGGATACCAACATCGACGACCAGGTGGAGCAGCTGGGGGTGTTCACCATGCTGCGCCTGGACGCCAAGCACATGGTGTTCCCGGTGAAGAATACCATGGGCGGCGATTTCAGCGGCATCGGCACCCTGACCCCGCCGGGAGGCGGCGCCTCCTCCAGCGGCTTGGGGGACAGCTCTCAGGCGGCGGACCCCGTGCCGGTGGTGGACACCTCCCCCAACGTGATGGACGTTGACCTGGCCGCCCTGGCGGAGAACGGGGCCAACGACGACATCAAGTGGCTGGCCGGCTACTTTAACAGCGTGGCCCCCACCAAAAAGAACGAGTATACCGGCATGTTTGAGGGATACAACGTGATCTTCTTCACGCTGGAGGGCTTTTCGGGCTACGGCATCAGCCAGGAGCTGACCCCCACCCTCTACAAGCTGACCCACGAGGGGTTTGTGTTCAACAACTTCTACACCCCCCTCCACTTCACCAGCACCTCCAACGGCGAGTGCCAGAACCTGTTGGGGCTGTACCCCAAGGGCAACTTCCCCGTCACCATGACCCGCACCGGCGAGCTGGGCACCAACTGCTACTTCTCTCTGGCCCAGCAGCTGCTCCGGGAGGGCTACCTGGTCCAGGGCTACCACGCCAACGGGAACATGTACGGCCGGGACCTGTCCCACCCCAATTTGGGCTACGACTGGCACCAGTTCGGGGAGGGGGCCGGAAAGACCACGGCGCGGGGCAGACTGAGCGATTTCGAGGGGCTGGATCTGCGCGACGACGGCAGTTTGCAGTGGCCCCAGCGGGACAAAAAGATGATCGAGGCCAGCGTGGATAACTATATCAACAGTGACCAGCCCTTCCACATCTACTACCTGTCCATCAGCGGCCACATGCCCTACTCCGACAACTGGACAGCCCGGCAGTACCGGGACATCGTGGACGCCCTGCCCTACACCGAGACCACCCGCAACTATCTGGCCACCTGCATCGAGGTGGACCGGGCGCTGGAGACCCTCATCCAGAAGCTGGAGGCGGCGGGCAAGCTGGACAAGACCCTGATTGTGGCCGCCCCTGACCACATCCCCTACTTCGACGTGGCCACCCTGGAGGAGCTGGCCGGACAGAAATTCGGCAGCTCCGACGACCTGGAGTATTTGAAGGAGGGCAGCATCGACTTTGACGTATACAAAAGCGCCCTGATTATGTGGTCGGCCAGCATGGAGGAGCCGGTCACGGTCAACAAGGTGGTGGGCCAGGTGGACATTCTGCCCACCCTGTCCAACCTGCTGGGGCTGGAGTACGACTCCCGGATGCTGGCCGGCACCGATGCCTTGTCAGACAGCGAGGGGCTGGTGATCTTCTCCTCCCGGTGCTGGAAGTCCGACCGGGGCTTCTACAACCGCTATACCGGCGAGTTCACCCCGGCGGAGGGGGCTGCCATGACCGCCGAGGAGCAGGAGAGCTATGTCTCCGCCATGAAGCAGCTGGCGGGTTATAAGCTGGACTCCACCGCCATGATTGTGGAAAACGACTTTTACAATGTTGTGTTTGGAAACAGTTGATTTTTTCCTGACACTGCAGTATAATAGAAACAACCTGAAACGGGCAGAATGAGAAAAAGCCGCCCGCAACGAAAGGAGCGTCTGTTATGAGCTTTGATCCCTATGAGTTTGACCGGGGCTATGCCTCCAGCCAGGGCGACACCCTGGGGCAGTACACCGCCAAAACCTTCCTTTGGATGGTGCTGGGCCTGCTGGTCACCTTCGGCGTGGCGGTGGGCTGTTGGGTTACCAACGCCACTGTCTACTCCCTGGTGTATATCCCCGCTGTCCACATCATCGCGCTGATCGCCCCCATCGTGCTGTCTGTCGTGTTTGTCCGCCGCATCGAGAAGATGTCTGTGGGCGCGGCCATCGGTGTCTTTGTGGCCTACGCCGCTATTCTGGGCTTCACGATGTCCATCTACCTGCTGGTCTACGACCTGACGGCGCTGGTATTCTGCTTCCTGCTCACCGCGGTCTACTTCGGCGCGCTGGCCGCTTACGGCTTCTTGACCAAGCGGGACCTGTCCGGCCTGCGGCCCATCCTGATCTCCGGGGCTGTGTTCCTGCTGATCTTCTGGCTGCTGTCCATGTTCATCCCCGGCGTGATGATGTTTGAGCGGGTCATCTGCATGATCGGCATTGCCGTGTTCCTGGGCTTCACCGCCTACGACACCCAGAAGATCCGGGCCTACTACGGCTACTACTCCGCTTCCCCGGATATGCTGGCCAAGGCCTCCATTTTCTCCGCCCTCAACCTGTACCTGGACTTCATCAACCTGTTTCTGTATCTGCTGCGCTTCCTGGGCAACAAGCGGCGCTGACAGACATACAAAAGCCCCGGCCGGCGGCCGGGGCTTTTTCGTCACTCTTTGGGATAGATAAAACCCTTGTCCGGGTCATAGGCGGGGGTAAAGGCGCTGCGGTCCTCCTCGGGGACGGAGTCCACCGTGGCGGCGGGCTGCTTCTGCTCAAGTTTGGGCAGCTTCTCGGGGAGCTCCTCCACGTCGTATTTGGCGCCGTCGTAGTAGGGCTCATAGGCAATACTGTCGTCCTCGTTGGGGACGGAGGTGTCAGCCCCGCCGGGGACAGTGTGGTGGACCGCCGGGTCCTCAGTCCCTACATCGGCGGTGGCCCGCTGGCCCACCTGGACCAGAATCATGTCGTCCTCCGGGTCCAGCTCCGCCAGAACGACCAGGATGGAGTTGTTGACCTGGGTGAGGGTCAGGTCGATGCGGTTGGCCTCCTCATTGATGCCCCAGCCCGCCATCACGTCGCCGCATTCCGGGTTGCTGTCCGGGAGGGCGTTGAGCCGGTCCATCAGCTCGCTGAGCTGGGCCCGGGAGTATTTGCAGGAGGAGAACATCACGCTGTCGCTGCCCGTCCAGTCCAGCACCTGGAGCTCCAGGGTCTTGTCCCCGGGGTCCTTGTCACTGACCAGCTGGACCACCAGCCGGCCGGATTCGTCCAGATAGGCCCCGCCGTACCAGTCGGGGTAGGTGCCGTTGAAGTGCTCCATCAGCCTCTGATAGTCCTCGGCCCCCTCCTGAACCGGGGCATCCCCCACATAAGCCCCGCCGGGCAGGTCGCCGGTGTTGGGGGCGGGGAGGGCCCCAGTGCTGACGTACAGCTCTTTCTGGGAGAAAAGCTTCAGATCATCCAGGTTGAAGGGGTCGTCCCCCTCGCTGTTCTCCTGCTGATGGACGAACTTCCACCACTTGGCCCAGGTCATCTGGTAGCCGATGGACTGGTACCCG
>JAAWLY010000118.1 GCA_022798155.1 Lawsonibacter sp.
AGAATGGGATCAGCTATGAGGAGTGGCTGACGGAGAACGGTTTTTATGACAGCTACAATATTCCCCTTGTGGAGCAGACCACCAGCATCGGCACGGCGGTGGCCATCCTCGGCGAGAACGGCGGCTGGCTGTTCCAGGAGTACCTCCGGGAGCTGGCCGACCACATCCCGGGCCTGCTGGCGGTGTTCTGGGGGCTGTACCTGCTGATTTTCAATGACTGGCGGTACAATCGCAAGCCGTGGAAACAGGGCGTATTGGGAATGCTGGCCGTCCACGAGCTGAAGTACCCCCTGCAAAAGCGGCTGAGCCGGATGAACGGCTGGCTGGGTCTGGCCCTGCTCCTGCTGTGGTCGGAAACGCTGGCCCTGATGGTAGTCCAGACGGTGGAACTGTATCTGCCCTCCTGGGCCATCTGGAACCTGCTCGGCCTGCCCTGGCTGCTGGCTCTGGGGGTGTACGTCTGGTTCTTCTGGCGGCAGCGGAAGCTGTGGGCCGACTTCGGCGCGGTGGCCGGACAGCTGGAGGCCGTTCGGGCGGGGGAGGTGGACAGCGATTTGACTTTACAGGAGGACAGCGACCTGTATCAGATGGCCGACGACCTGAACCACATCCGCCAGGGCCTGCACCAGGCGGTAGAGGAGCGCACCCGCAGCGAGCGGATGAAGGTGGAACTGGTGACCAACGTGTCCCACGACCTGAAAACCCCGCTCACCTCCATTATCAGCTACACCGAACTGCTGGCTCAGGAGCCTCTGGACCCTCCGGCCAGCGAGTACGTCCAGATCATGGGAGAGAAGGCCCAGCGGCTCAAGGCCATGGTCCAGGACGTGTTTGAGGTGAGCAAGGCGGCATCGGGACAACTGCCGGTTAAATTGGAGCGGCTGGATTACGCCCGGTTATTGCGCCAGACCCTGGCCGACATGGCCCAGGCCATCGGCGAAAGCGGCCTGACCCTGCGTGCCTCCATCCCCGAGGGGGAGGTGCCCATCACCGCCGACAGCGACCGGATGTATCGGGTGTTCCAGAACCTCATTGGCAACGCTTTGAAGTACTCCCTGCCCGGCTCCCGGGTCTACTTGTCTTTGACGGTGGTTGACGGCCAGGCTAGCGCCAGCGTGCGCAACACCTCCGCCGCCGAGCTGAAGCCCGGCGCGGACTACACCGCCCGCTTCGTCCGGGGGGACGAGAGCCGCACCGACGGCGGCTCCGGCCTGGGGCTGTCCATCGCAGACTCCTTCACCAAGGCCTGCGGCGGTTCCCTCTCCGTTACCACTGAGGCCGACCTGTTCACCGCCATGGTCACGTTCCCGGCGGTCCCCTGATACGCGGCCCCATGTCCGGCATGGACGTGGGGCTGTCTATTTCCCCTAAAAACTTTCGCGAATTAACGCGCTGATAATGAAAAATTCCAGTTGTCAGATGGATGGAGTTGTGCTATAGTAACAATATGTTTAACCGGCGCAAAAGATTTTTTTGGCAGAATCGAGATACAGCCTGGCCTGAAAGGAATTTTAACAGCGATAAAACCGACAAAATTGGTCAGGCGGCATCAAAATAAGGAGGAAGATTATGGACAACCGGTTAATACCCCCGTCCCTCGTCGAGGCGGTGATGAAGCACCACAGTGAGGCTGTCGCCCTCAGCGACGACCTATATGCCAATCCCGAGCTCCCTGACCAGGAGTTCCGCTCCAGCAAGAAGATTGTGGAGATGCTGGAGCGGGGGGGATACCAGGTGGAGTACCCCTACATGGGCTGGCCCACCGCCTTCCGCGCCGTGCTGGACAACGGCGACGGCCCGTCCTCCGCCATTATGGTGGAATACGACGCCCTGCCCGGTCTGGGCCACGCCTGCGGGCACAACGCCCACGGCTCCATGGCTGTGCTGGCCGCCCTGGCCCTGGCCGAGATCAAGGAGCAGTTTAAGGGGAAGGTGTACGTCTTTGGCACCCCCGCCGAGGAAGAACGGGGCGGTAAGGTGCCCATGGCCGACCAGGGGGCTTTTGACAATATGTCCTTGGCCATTATGATCCACAGCTACAGCGGCGGCGCGGCGGTGGCTGATATGGACGTGCTCAGCCTGAAATGCTACCTGGTGGAGTTCACCGGGCAGTCCGCCCACGCGGCGGGCGCCCCTTGGAACGGCCGCAACGCCCTTACCGCCGCCCGGAAGTTCCTGGACCTGGTAGATGCCCGGCGGGAGGGCTTCACCTCTGATATCCGCTTCAGCGGG
The DNA here is from genome assembly GCA_022798155.1 of Lawsonibacter sp. GTDB lineage: Bacteria > Bacillota > Clostridia > Oscillospirales > Oscillospiraceae > Lawsonibacter. The sequence goes on from JAAWLY010000118.1 coordinate 2,233, forward strand.
GTGATTCTGGACGGCGGCAAGGCCCCCAACATCATCCCCGACCGGGCGCTGGTCCGGGTGGAGTTTCGCACCGGCTCCATGGGCCGGCTGAGCCGGCTGGACGAGATCGTCCAAAAGTGCGCCAAGGGCGCGGCCATGGCCATGGACTGTGAGGTCAGCTTCACTCTGGGCTTCGACCCCTTTGCCGACATGGTGCGGGTCCCCGCCCTGGAGGAGGGGGTCATCGCCCTGATGGATGAGATGGGCCAGGCCCACATAGCGGTAGACGCCCCCACCGGCTCCTCCGACGTGGGCAACGTCAGCTACCGCTGTCCCACCATCCAGCCCCTGTGGCCCCTGTGCCAGGCCCCCTGGGCCATGCACACGGTGGAGTTCCGGGAGGAGACCATCTCCGAGACCGGCCACCAGGCCATTGCCGACGGGGCCAAGCTCATCGCCGGTATCACCTACCGCATCCTGACGGACGAGCCCTTCCGTCAGCAGGTCCGGCAGTCCTATGAGCAGGCCCGGGCTCAGAAGCTGGCCAACTGACGGGCATCCTTTTCTGTTCCTAAAAACCATGGGCTCCGGCACGGGTCCGGGGTCCCCGCCGCGGGAGAGAGACCGCGAGAGTAAAAGGAGATTTGATATGGCAAATGGGAAGACCCTGGCAGACAAAAAGAAATTTGGCCTGCCCCACATCTACGCGCTGCTGTTTATCATCATCGCCGTGTGTACCATCGCCACCTGGATTCTGCCCGCCGGCGAGTTTGAGCGGGTGGTCAACGAGGCCGGCCGCACCGTTGTGGTCCCCGGCACCTTCCATGTGGTGGAGCGGACTCCGGTAGGCCTGTTCGAGATGTTCAAACAGATCTACACCGGCACCTGCAACGCCGCCGATGTCACCATGTTCGTCTTTATCTCCTACGCGTCCATTAACATCATCATCTCCAGCGGCGCCTTCAACGGCCTGGTGGCCGTGCTGCTGAAGCTGCTGAAGGGCAAGGCCCGTCTGGCTATCATCCCCATCTTCATGGCCCTGGTGGGCACCGCCTCCTCTACCATCGGCCTGTTCGAGGAGTGGTTCCCCTTCGTCCCCGTCTTTGTGGGCATCTCCATCGCCATGGGCTACGACGCTGTGGTAGGCATGGCCATTGTGGCTCTGGGCGCCGGCATGGGCTACTCCGGCGCCACCATCAACCCCTTCACCGTGGGCGTGGCCAAGGGCATTGCCGAGGTGGCCCCCGGCTCCGGCTTCTTCTTCCGCATCCTCTGCCACGCCTGTATGCTGGTGGTGGCCTCTATTCTCACCATGCGCTACGCCTCCAAGGTGGCCGCAGACCCCACCAAGAGCCTGGTCTATGGCGACGACTTCGGCGACCTAGCCATGAGCGAGGAGAGCGTGCATAACGCCCCCTTCGGCATCCGCGAGGCCCTGATCCTCATCATTCTGGGCGCCGGCATCGGTGTTGTGGTCTACGGCTGCGGCACCTACGGCTGGTATTTCACCGAGCTGTCTGCCGTCTTTATGATTATGGGCATCCTCAGCGGCATTATCATGGGGCTGAACATCAACGAGATCGCCAAGAAATTTGAACAGGGCTTCATCGCGGTGGCTATGCCCTGCATGATGATCGGAATCGCCCGGGGCATTTTGATGATCCTCCAGGCCGGCACCATCATCGACACCGTGGTGTATTACATGTCCCTGCCTCTGGCCGCTTTCCCCGCCTGGTTCTGCGGCGTTGCCATGCTGGTGATGCAGACCCTGCTGAATTTCCTGATCCCCTCCGGCTCCGGTCAGGCCGCCACCTCCATGCCCATCATGGCACCTCTGGCCGACCTGCTGGGCGTCACCCGGGACACCGCCGTCCTGGCCTTCCAGTTCGGCGACGGTCTGTCCAACTGCCTGTGGCCCACCGCCTCCGTGGCCATCATCGCTGGTCTGGCCGGTGTGAAGGTGGAGAAGTGGTGGAAGTTCTTCATCCCGGTCTTTATGGGCGTGTTTGTTACTCAGGCGCTGCTTATGGTATTGGCGGTTACAATTGGTCTTTAAACAAAAATACATCGGAATATAAAGCGGCCGCGCCGGGAAATTTTCCCGGCGCGGTCTTTTTCTGTCTTTATCTCCGAACTTACAGCTTGTCGATTTCCTCCTGCTCCACGACCTTGATGCCCTGCTCGGCCAGGACGGCAGAGGCAATCGTGTCATCCTCTACCCGGAAGATCATGTAGGCGTGGTCCACATCCTTGCCGCCCAGAAAGGCGTACATATACTCCACATTTACCCTGGCGTTGGTGAGGGCCTCGAGGACCTTGCACAGGCCGCCGGGCACGTCCGGAATGGCCACCCCCAGTACAGGGGTGATGTTGTTAATAAACCCCGCGTCCTTCAGCACGGTGGTGGTCTTATACACGTCGTCCACAATGATCCGGGCAATGCCAAAGTCGCTGGTCTCGGCCAGGGAGAAGGCCCGCATGTCGATTCCGTTCTGAGCCAGTACCCCGGTCATGGCGTACAGGGAACCAGGTTTATTTTCCAAAAAGACAGAAATCTGCTTGATGCTCATACTCTTCCCTCCTTAAATCTTCCGCTTGTCGATAACGCGGACGGCCTTACCTTCGCTGCGGACAATGGACTTGGGGGCCACCAGGGTCACCTTGGCGACCAGGCCCAGCATGGAGCGCAGGCCGTCCACCAGCTCCTTTTGGCGCTTGGTGATCTCGCCCATGTTGTCGGTGAACATCTCGGGGGTCATCTCCACTTGGACATCCAGGGTGTCGGTGTTGCGCACCCGGTCCACGATGATCTGATAGTTGGCGGGGTAGCCGTGGTTGAGCAGGACGGTCTCAATCTGAGAGGGGAAGACGTTGACCCCCCGGATGATGAGCATGTCGTCGGTACGGCCCTGGGGCTTGGTCATCTTCACGTGGGTGCGGCCGCAGGGGCACTTCTCCCGGGTGAGGGTGCAGATGTCCCGGGTGCGGTAGCGCAGCAGGGGGAAAGCCTCCTTGGTGATGGAGGTGAACACCAGCTCGCCCTGGCTGCCCTCGGGCAGGACCTCGCCAGTCTCCGGGTCGATGATTTCAGCGATGAAGTGGTCCTCATTGATGTGCATCCCCGTCTGGGCGGAGCACTCGAAGGACACGCCGGGGCCGGACAGCTCGGTCAAACCGTAAATATCATAGGCCTTGATGCCCAGGGTGTTCTGGATGTCTTGGCGCATTTCCTCGCTCCAGGCCTCCGCGCCGAAGATGCCCGCCTTCAGGGGGATCTGGTCGGGGGTGAGGCCCATCTCCTTCATGGTCTCACCGATGTAGGCGGCGTAGGAGGGGGTGCAGCACAGGATGGTGGCCTGCAGGTCCCGGATGAACATGATCTGCCGCTCGGTATTGCCCGAGGAGGTGGGGATTGTCAGGCAGCCCACCTTGTGGGAGCCGCCGTTCAGGCCGGGGCCGCCGGTGAACAGGCCGTAGCCGTAGGACACCTGGCACACATCCTCGTCGGTGCCGCCGGCGGCCATGATGGCCCGGGCGCAGCAGTCCTCCCACAGATCGATGTCGTGCTGGGTGTAGAAGGCCACCACCCGCTTGCCCGTGGTGCCCGAGGTGGACTGGATGCGGACGCAGTCCTTCAAGGGGCGGGCCACCAGCCCGTAGGGATAGGCTTCCCGCAGGTCGGCCTTGGTCAGGAAGGGCAGTTTGTGCAGGTCGTCGCTGGACTGGATGTCATCGGGGGTGAGCCCCTTCTCTTCCATCTTTTTGCGGTAGTAGGGCACGTTGTCCCAGACGTTGCGCACCTGCTTCACCAGGCGCTCGTCCTGCCAGGTTTTGATCTGCTCTCGGGACGCGGTCTCGATCTCGGGCTGGTAGTATTGTTCCATGGGTATCATTCCTTTCGGATTATGTGTATGTTCTTTTTCTTAAAAGAAAAAGAACCAAAAAGAACTTTGCCAGACTCCCCCCGTCACAAAGAGGGGCTTTTCCGTGGATGGGGAATCAGCGGGGAAATGTTCCCGCCGGGAGTATATACTTGGGGGAACCATCCCGAAACATCAGCGCAAAGGAGAGGTTGACCGGAATGGGCGGGTCGCTGAGATATTCCTCCCCAATCCGGAGGGCCTCCTGCTGCAAACGGCCGGTGGTCTCCTTGCGGTTGAGGTCGATTCCCGTGGGGTCAAACCCATCCAGCCGCAAATCCAGGGTGATGGTGGCATAACACAGCCCCTGGTACCAATCGAAATAGACGTCGTAAATCGGGGACTTGACATACCGCTCCGGCAGGCTTTTTGCGAAATAGGGCGGCAGCTTTCTCTGTCTTATTTTCGCCCGGACAGCGGCGGCAAGGCCGTAAAGCAGCCAGCCCAAATCCTTGAAAAATCCCACCACCTTCACCATACTGCACCTCGCTTACGCGTTTTTCCCCAGCTCAAAGGCCTTGTTGTTCAGCTCCAGGAACTTGGGGGGCACCATGGCCTCCATGGAGGCCTGCCAGGCCTCGTCGGGCAGGTCGAAGTAGTGGGACAGCCGGCCCATGAGGACGATGTTCACCGCCTTGCTGCTCCCGGCCTCCTCGGCCAGCTTGAGGCAGTCCAGGGCGTCCACCTTGGCCCCGGCGGC
>JAAWLY010000119.1 GCA_022798155.1 Lawsonibacter sp.
TTCCTTGAAATACATCCAGTATTCCTGCGTCAAATTGGCTTCGTCTGGCGAAAAAATTCCTCGCCGTTGGGCACATTTCCATTTTTCAAACAGCGCCTAGGTGTTACCGTCCCCATGTCACGTTGGACACGAAGCGGTAAAGCATGGAATTTGCCTGACCGCAGGTCAGCGTGTTCCGGGGCGAGAGCGCCCTGGAGGAGAAGTCGGTCAGAAGTCCGGAGGCCTGAGCCCAGGACATGGCTGGGCGGGCGGCGGAGCGAATCTGATTGTAGTCGGGGTAGCCGGTGATGGTGGCGCGCTGGAAGGTGCTGTAGCCCTTGTGCTGGGCGTAGCAGTAGAGGATCATGGCCGCCTGCTCCCGGGTGATGGATTTGTCCACCCCCCACAGCCAGCTTTCGTAGATGTCGGGGACGATGTGGTTTTTAGAGGCCCAGAAGATGGGACCGCCGGAGCTGGTGTCGTCCATGTTGTAAAGCACGGACAGAAGCATATCCCGGGTGAGGAGGGCGCCGGTGGGGACGAGGCCGTCGGTGACGTGGTAGATGGAGCCGCCGCTGTAGTACCACTGGACGGGCTTGGAATCAACTTGGGTCTGCGTGACGGAGACATACCCCCCGCTGGTATAGGGGGAATAGTAGCTGGGGGAATAGTAGTCGTCCAGGTAAGAGAGGTCCACCTCCACGTCACTGGAGGGCATGGTGAAGGTGTACTCGTCCCAGTCGTACTCCGTCAGGTACAGGTCCCGGCCGGTACTGAGGTTGGTCACCGCCAGCCAGTCCAGATAGTAATCCCGCCTGGGGCTGACTTCCACAGTTACCTGGGTGCCCGGAAGAGCGTAGTTGTGGCTGACGTACAGGCTGCCGCCGCGGATGTAGTCGGGGGTGTAGACGCGGTAGTAGGTGGAGGAGGAGGCCGGCCTCCAGTGGGGGTAGATGGTAATGGGGCCGGTAAAGATGTAGTCGGTAGTCACCCGGTCACCGCTGTCTGGTTGGGTGTACCAGCCGTCGAAGATATAGCCGGGTTTGGTGGGGGCCGTGGGCAGAGCGGTCAGCTTGCCGTCAGAGCCGGTGGTCACCGAGTTTCCGCCGTCGATGATGATGACATAGACCTTGTCCGAGGGCTGGCTGCTCTCCGGCTTCCAGTAGGGGTAGATGGTGGTGGGGCCGGTAAAGATGTAGCCGGTGGTCACTTTTGTGCCGGTGCCGTCGGGGCCGGTGTACCAGCCGTTGAAGATATAGCCAGGTTTGGTGGGGGCCGCAGGCAGGGCGGTCAGCTTGCCGTCAGAGCCGGTGGTCACCGAGCTCCCGCCGTCAATGATGATGGTGTAGGTTTTGTCCTCCGGCGGATCGGCGACCTTGACCCACTTGGCGTAGAGAATATCTCCCCTTGAAAACTCCCGATCGTCGGTTACCGCTTGGGTGTAGTTCTTGTCGGCATACCAACCCTTGAACTCGTAGCCGTACCGTGTGGAGGTGAACATCGGCAAGCCTGTGGCATGCTTGTTGACCAGCGGGTGCGTCCGGTTCAGGCCACCCCTCTGATCATCCGCATCTCCCTCAAATCCAAGGGGGCTGCGCAGGATACAGAAATCCTCACTGGGATAGTCTTTGTAACATCCGTACAAATCATGCTGGGGGGCGTTCTTTGCTGGCCCTGTATACCACTCTGCCGCCCCTCCGGTCTGCTTCGCCCAGCCCAAAAACACTCTCTTTCCTTTACGATGATTCTCAAATACATCATCGCTGATTTTAAGCATCCCCACCGGTTTGTCTGAATCGCTGCTGCCCACAGTGTAAAACTCTGTCTCTTCCACCATCTCCGGGTTCAGCTCAACATAGAAATGGTATGTTACATAATTGTAGCCCGTGATCGGGAAAAGGGTAAGATTAGAGTCGATTGTAATTTCTTGTCCCGGATAATACATGCCTGTAGATGAACTGAGAAAATCATCACTTGCCCACCCTATGATTTGGCTGGACGGAAAAGCGTCTGCACCTTTCAGGTTGACAGTTCCACGCAAATCATCAACCAGAATATAGTCCTTTCCGTCTGGAGTCTGGTTAGCACCGAGGCCAATGTAGAGGATATAGTTGTCCCTGGCCGGCGTCCACTGGGCATACACATTGGCGGGAGACGTTTGGGCATCCTTCATCACATCGGTAATCCAGTCCGTCAGGGAAAAAGTTCTTCCGGCTGCATTTTTATAAGAGGTTATCACATGTCCGGAATTTTCAAAGTCGGTTTCGACCGCATACAGCCTGAGGTCAGAAAAGCTTGACAAATCCCAATCTTTTGACTTTGTTTCCGTGTCGCTGTCGCTGACGTTTTGATGGAAGATCGTTTTGAAATATCCCGTTCCCAAATATTCCGCCGAGGCCGACGGCATCAGCGCAAAGCACATCAGCAGCGCCAGATTCAGGCTGACCAGTTTTTTCCACATATGTTTCTCCCCCTACTTGTTGTTTGAGAGCCGATTTTCCAGCAGTCCCAGGGCCAGCCAGAAGAAGGGCGCGGTGATACACATACTGAAGCCGAAGAACGCCTGAACGCAGTAACACAGGGCCGCGCCGCCCAGCATGGCGCAGACGGGGTCGGAGGGGCTTTTTTTGATCCACCTCCAGGCGGCGCAAGCCAGGGCGGCCAAGTAGGCGGCCAGAGCCAGGATTCCCTGGTGGAAAAGGATGTTCAGGTATTCGTTGTGGGCCATGTCGATGTGGGACACGATGGTCCGGCCCAACTCCGGGTCGTACCGTGTGAAGGGCGGGATATCCGCATAGAGCATGGTGTCTGGCCCGGAGCCCAGCCACAGCTGGGACGGCACCCGCTGCAGCACATTTTGCCAGATGTAGATGCGGCCGGAGCCGAAGGTCGCGTCCAAGTTTCCGTGGAGGACGCCGTGAAGCTCGTGGAGCAGGCCGATGCTGCAGTCAATCATATAGACCAAGGCGACGCCCAGCACCCCGCCGGCCAGAAGGACGCCGGCCAATATCCTGCGCCCCCTTGCCGGGAGGGGAAGGACCGCGGGGGCCATCAGCAGGCCGCCCCCGAACACCCCCACGATCCCGGCCAGGACGGACATTTTCACAAGGACAAATACCAGCACGGACAGGGGAACCAGAAGCAGCAGCCGGCCCCTCCCCTTCAGCCGGACCAGCCCCACCCAGAGGATGGGGATTGCCGCACACAGGGCGGCGGCAGTAAGCCCCACGTTGCCGGTGGTACCCAGATAGGCCCCCGGGTAGGCGGTGTAGGCGTCGGCGTAGCCGTAGCCGGTCGGGTAGAGCCGGAGGGGATTGTACCCGGCAAGCTGGAGCAGGCACAGCCCGCCAAAGGCGGAGACGGAGAGGCCGAATAGGGCCAGCATCCAGGCCGAGGTCTGGGCAAAGCGGGAGACCAGCAAAAAACACAGGGCATAAATCGTGATGGTCAGCGCGCCCTCATACCGGCTGGCCCCGATGAACGTCTCGGGCCAGTGGGGGGAGAGCAGCGCCGACAGCCAGGTCAGCGCCGCATAGGCCAGAACCAGCCGCTGGGTCCAGCTGGATTGCTTTAGCAGCCCGCCAAGGGATGGGGGCCTGATCCCGCCAATCAGAAGGCACTCCCCGCCAAGCAGCGCCGTGATAAGGATGTATCCGCCGGAGATGGCGCAGAAGGCGGAAAATTTCGCGTGGGTGATGTTCAGATACCCCTGCTGTCCGACGTAGAAGAGATATACCGTGAGAAGCAGGCAGATATAAAGGGCCGTAAGATTGGAAAATAAGGGGTTTGTACGACGCAAGGTATCACTTCCAGGCGTTGTGGACTGGCAGGAAAGGGCGGACAGAGCTGCAATCCCTTCCTGATTAGCAGCTCTGCGGGCCGCAAGGTAGATGCTGAAACCGCGAGTGCATAACTTTCTCGTGAAAGCTAATGCAATTATAACCAATGTTTGTGCTCCTGTCAATAGAGTACCGGGACGGAAGCGCATCCTGCGGTTTTAATAGCCCACGGCCCCGGCCAGAAGCATAAAGGCTGTGCCGATCAGCAGATAGATCCCCACCAGGGGCAGAAAGTAGTTCAGCCACTTTGGATAGCTGATCTCCGCCAGGGCCAGGCAGCTCACCAGAGTGTTGGAGATGGGGGAGACCAGGTTGACCAGCCCGTCCCCCAGCTGGAAAGCCAGCACCGCCGACTGCCGGGAGAGGGATAGAGCGTCGGCCAGGGGGACCATCAGGGGCATGGCCACCGCCGCGTGTCCGGAACCGGAGGTAATCAGCAGATCCAGGAGAGCGTTAGTATAGAACATACCCAGCAGCTGGGTCCAGCGGGGCAGCCCCTCCACCAGCAGGAGCAGGCCATAGACAATGCTGTCCAAAATCCCGCCTTGAACCAGCACCAGCCGCAGGGCGGCGGCCATACCAATGGTCAGCGCTCCGCCCACCAGCTTTTTGCACCCAGCGATCTCCAGGGCGCAGATTTGATTGGGCCCAAATCCGGCGGCGCCGCCGGATATCAGCCCCAGCACCAGAAAGACGGCGGCAATCTCCGGCGTCCGCCAGCCCCGGGTTCCCACACCCCAGACCACCAGAACCAGTGCGATAAAAAACAGCGTCAGCACTAGGGCCTGCCGGAGGGTGAGGGAGGGCTGCGGGGGCAGGGGAGCCGCCGCTCCGGACAGGGCGGGGCGGCCCGCTTTGCGGAGGATGTAGGCGCTGGTAACGGCGGTCAGCACCGCCAGCAGCAGCCAGCGAAGCCAGGCCCCGGAGTAGAGGGGTAGCTCCGCAATGGTCTGGGCCACCCCCACCGAGAAGGGGTTGTAGACCCCCGCGGCAAAGCCCGCGTTCGTGCCCAGCATGACCATGGCCATGCCGGTCCGGGCGTCGTAACCCAAAGATTTTGCTGCCGCTATGCCCAGGGGAAGAAAGACGATGGAGGCGGTGGTCAGCCCCATGGTAAAGCCAAACACCGAAAATACCCCCACAAAGGCGCTGACCAACCAGGCCGGCCGGCCGCGGAGGCGCCGGACCACCCAAGCGGACAGGGCGGCTAGGGCGCCGCTTTCTAGGATAATCTCGAAAGAGCCCCCTAGCAGGAGGACAAAACACATGGTCTGGGGTGCCGAGCCGGTGGACAGGGCCTCGAACAGCAGGAGGGGAAGCCGCCAGGGGGAGACTGGAGTGGGCGCGGCGGAGACATAGCTGCCGGGCACCACCACCGTCTGGCCGGAGGCGACGTCGAAAACCCGGTCGTAGCTGCCGGCGGGGACCAGCCATGTCAGCACCGACGCCAGCAGAATCAGAATGGCCAGAATGAAAAGAACGTGGGGGCTCTGCCGCCGTTTTGTTTCACCCATGGTCAGCTTCCTTTCTTGAGAGTGGGCGGCGCGCCGGTGCTGCTCCGGACCACCAGGGAGGGCCGGAACACCTGCCGGGGCTGCTCCTGGCCGCCGCGCTCCATCAGAGCCACGGCCAACTCGACCGCCGCCTGGCCCAGCTCTGCCATAGGGGTGTGGAGGGTGGTCAGGCCGATATCGGGGTAGAGGCCGAAATACAAATCGTCGTGGCCCATCACCGAGATATCCCCCGGGACAGACAGCCCCCGGAGCTTCAGCTGACTTATCGCCCCGATGGCCATGTAGTCGCTGGCGCACCAGAGGGCGGTGGGCAGACTGTCCTGCTCCAGCAACAGGGCGGCGGCGTCCATGCCCGCCTGCATGGCGTTGGCGGCGCAGCCCGTCCGAATGATTCGGGGGACAAGGCCCCGCTCCTCCATGGCCCGGGCAAAGCCCTCCTCCTTTTGCAGGATGGTGCGGTTTTCCGGCCCATAGGTGAGCAGGGCGATATCCCGGTGACCCAGGCCGGTCAGGTGCTCCACAGCCAGCGCGCCGCTGTGGCGGTAGTCGCACAGAAGGGTGTACTTCTCCCCAGGGGCGGTTTTGCCGCCGATAAAGATGACGGGCGTGGGCCCGCAGGCGGCCTTGATACGGGAGACGTCGCTGGTGCAGGAGGCCACAATGAGAACCCCCACCTGATTGCCCACCATCATGCGGCAGTGCCGCTCCTCCAGATGGGTGCTGCGGTGGCTGCTGCCCAGCATCACGCAGTAGCCCAGCGCCGCCGCCGCCGCGCTGGCCTCGTTGAAAATAAGGTCATAGGCGGTGTTGTCCCCCATGGCGGGGACCACCATGCCGATGGTACTGGTGCGTTGGAGATAGAGGTTTCGGGCGGCCACGTTGGGGGTGTAGCCCAGCTCCTCGGCTATTTTTTTAACGCGCTTCTTGGTGGCAACAGAGATATCGGGGGCGTCTCTCAGCGCTTTGGAGACCGCCACATGGGAAAGTCCCGTCAGCTGCCCGATGGTCTTCAGAGTTGGGCGCTTTGCCATGCTGTCACCTCCGGATCAGATTAGGATGGTCCTATTATAGTGTGACCTCCGGAGAAAAACAAGACAGGAGGAGATGAAAAATCCCTCAGGAGGAATTCCTCTTGAGGGATTCGAAAATTGATTCGAGGGATCAGCCCAGCCCGTTCAGGCTGGTAAACAGCTTGTCGGCGTCGGCGGAGGCCACCAGTTTGTCGGTGTCCTCGTCGGTAGAGGCGATGGCCACGATGCGGCCCAGCACCTCCAGGTGCTCCTCGCCCTTGGCGGCGATGCCCACCACCAGCTTGACCTTGTCGCCGTTCCAGTCGATGCC
>JAAWLY010000120.1 GCA_022798155.1 Lawsonibacter sp.
CCCCGGCTTAAGCCGGGGCTCTTGTTGTACCTTTTAAGGCTGCAGGGATAGCTCCACATGGAACAGATTCTCAAAATCCTGCTGCGCGATATAGATGCGGCTGTCAATCATGCGGACCGGGGCGGAGAGCCTGACGGAGGGACCCACGCCCGGGGTGCGGTTGGCGGCGCGGTCCCCCTGGTGAAAGCGGTACTCCCCCTCCGGAAGGGTGACCACGGCGGAGGCCAGCTCCCAGCGGACACTGGTGTCCGGCAGGGAGGCGGCGAGCCGGACGGGGACATAGTACCGGCCGCCCCGCAGCAGGGCCTCCTGGTTCAGGGGCCTTCCCTCCCGGAAAATCGGGCGGGCAGTGGGGTCTGTACATTGAAGCTCCAGGCCGGGAAGCCCCATACCCTCCAGATAGGGGCCGCCGAAATTGGCGGCGGAGGGGACCGTGGCGCCGCCAAAGCGCTCATCCGGAACACAGGTGAGCTGCAGAGGGGTCCCATCCCGGTGGGCGCGGGCCCTGCTGTCATTCTGGTCGATGACCCTGGCGTTGGCGGCAAAATTTACAATATAAAAGCAGAGCACAGCCGCCGCAGACAGCCCCAGAAGGGTGACAGGAAGGGCAAGGAGCCTGTCCGGCAGTCTGCACAGGGCCAGTGTCCGGAGGGTCAGCACGGTTAAAAAAACGGCGCTGGGGAGCATCATCCGGGGACCTGCCACCGGAGACACCAGACATACGGCCAGGGACACCGTGGTGCAGAGCATGCACAGGGGGACAAGGCGCTCCCCTGACAGGAAGTTCCAGATGCCATAGCCCAGCAGGGCGAAAAAAGCGCACAGGGCCAGAAGCGCAACCCATACGCCGTAAGACAGCGCCCCCGTGCCGGTGAGGGCCACGCCCAGCGCCAAAAGGAGAAACAGAGCGGGGACAGGGGGGCGCTTTCTCCGAAGCAGCACCGCCGCGCTGAGCAGGGCGAGAAGGGTGATGACCCAGATCCCCTCCGGACCGCAGGCCTTGCGGTCAAAGAGGGAGAAGTTGACGTTAATCCGCTGAAGCAGGCCGATGCCGGCGCTGTTTTCCTCCAGGCGCTGTTTCACGCCGGGGGAGGTGAACAGGGACAGATAGCCCAACAGGGCGGCGCAGAGATTCAGCAGGGCGGCCCTCCGGCAGCTCCTCCACCGCTCCCGGCAGGTCAGGAGAAAATAGAGTATCACCAGCACTGTGAGCAGGCCGGTCATCTCCACCGTGGCCGAGCACAGAAAGGCCGGGATGGCCAGCCAGCAGCCCCCGGCGCCGCCGGACAGGTACTTTTGCAGGCCCGCGTAGTACAGCAGCACCAGGAAGGTGGGGAACAGGTAGTTCAGCGAGCCGGCCCCCCACAGGACTCCATCAGACAGGGTCTCCAGCCCCATGAGGAAGAACATAGACAGGCCCGCGGCGAAGAGGGGCGGGCGCTGGGGCCGCGTCTCCGCGCACAGGCAGGCGCACAGCCAGCACAGGCCGCCTGTGAGCAGAAGGTTGAACAGGCGGAACGGCCACATATGAAATTGCAGCAGGGGGCACAGAATCAGGTGGACCAGCACCCGGCCCGTTACAGTCCGGTAGTGGAGCAGGGAGCTGCGGAGGTAGTCATACAGTCCGCCGTCGCAGAAGGTGTAGTAGTAAAAATCGTCGGCCGCCGGGCGGATCAGCGCGCACAGGACCCCGGCCAGCACCAGAAGGACAACGCAGGCCCCCGGATACAGCCTTTTCATACCGGTACCTCTGTTCATCGGTGGTACAGGTTGTTTGTCTGATACCGGGGCTCACAGGTGAGCTGGAGGCCCAGCCGCTTGTAGGTGGTGGCGTCCGCCGGGGAGAGAATCACCGAGCAGTGGGCCTGGCAGCCCTTCAGGGCGGCCAGCTGCTCCAGGGCCCGGGCGGCCTTGGGCTCCGCGTTGGCCGAGGAGGCCAGGGCGATGAGCACCTCGTCGCTGTGGAGCCGGGGGTTGGCGGAGCCCAGGTAATTCACCTTGACGGTCTGGATGGGCTCAATGGCGCTCTGGGCGATGAGGTGGACGCCATGTCCCCCCGCGCTGGACAGCTGCTTCAGGGCGTTGAGCAGGGCGGCGGCGGAGCAGCCCATCAGCTCGGAGGTCTTGCCGTTGACCAAGGTGCCGTCGGCCAGCTGGATGGCCATGGCGGGCTCGCCGGTGGCCTCGGCCAGCTCCCTGGCCCGGGCCACCACCGGGCGAATCTCCGGGGTGATGCCCGCCTGCTGCATCAGCAGCTCCAGCTTGTACACCGCGCTGTCCGACCCTCTGCCCTGGCGGCGCTCACACAGGGCGTCGTAGTACCGGCGGACGATCTCCTGGCGCGCCGCCTCCTGACAGGCCTCGTCGTCAAAGATACAGTTTCCCGCCATATTCACCCCCATATCCGTGGGGGACTGGTAGGGACAGGAGCCGGTGATCCTCTCGAACATGGCGGCCAGCACCGGGAAGACCTCCACATCCCGGTTGTAGTTGACGGTGGTCTCGCCGTAGGCCTGGAGGTGGAAGGGGTCGATCATGTTCACGTCGTCCAGGTCGGCGGTGGCCGCCTCGTAGGCCAGGTTCACCGGGTGCTTCAGAGGCAGATTCCAAATGGGGAAGGTCTCGAACTTGGCGTAGCCAGCCACAGTAGCCCGCTTGTGCTCGTGGTAGAGCTGGGAAAGACAGGTGGCCATCTTGCCGCTGCCCGGGCCGGGGGCGGTGACCACCACCAGGGGGCGGCTGGTCTCGATATACTCATTGCGGCCATAGCCCTCATCGCTGACAATTTTTCCAATGTTGTGGGGGTAGCCCTCAATGGGGTAGTGGCGGTAGACCTTCAAGCCCAGCCCTTCCAGCCGGGCCTGGAAGGCGTCGGCGGCAGCCTGACCGGTGTAGCGGGTGACCACCACGCTGCCCACATACAGCCCCCGGCCCCGGAACTGGTCGATGAGCCGGAGTACGTCGCTGTCGTAGGTAATGCCCAGGTCCCCCCGGACCTTGTTCTTCTCAATGTCGCCGGCGTTGATGGCGATGATGATCTCCGCCTTGTCCTTCAATTGCTCCAGCATCCGCAGCTTGCTGTCCGGCTCAAAGCCGGGGAGCACCCGGCTGGCATGGTAGTCGTCAAAGAGCTTGCCGCCGAACTCCAGATACAGTTTGCCCCCGAACTGGGCGATTCGGTCCCGGATGTGCTGGGACTGGGTGGTTAAATACTTCTCGTTGTCAAAGCCTTTTTTGGCCATTGCACGTTCTCCCTTTCTCTCTCCGCAGTAAAACAACACATACACCAGTATTTTACATCCCGAGAGGGAGAATCGTCAAGAAATTTATTGGGGCAGAGTCAAATCTCCCTCTTTGATCCAGCCGATTTTCCGCAGCACCTTGCAGAAGATCACCGACAGCACGGCGGGCAGGACGAAGGAGATGAGAATCAGCCCAATCCAATCCATGGCGCCGGGGGTGATGGCCACAGCGCCCACCTTCTGAACAGCCGCCTCACTGGGGGCCAGCCAGCCCGTCCACACGCCGATCTGTCCGCACAGGCCGCAGGTGCCCATGCCGGAGTTGATGGCCGCACCGTTCATCTCCAACTTAAAGATGCAGGTGGCGATGGGGCCGGTGATGGCGGAGGCCAGCGTGGGGGGAATCCAGATCCTGGGGTTTTTCACAATGTTGGGCATCTGGAGCATGGAGGTGCCGATGCCCTGAGACACCAGCCCGCCCCAGCGGTTCTCTCTGAAGGACATAACGGCAAAGCCCACCATCTGGGCGCAGCAGCCGGCCACAGCGGCCCCACCCGCCAGGCCCACCAGGCTCAGCACCGAGCAGATGGCCGCCGAGGAGATGGGCAGGGTGAGGGCGACGCCCACCAGCACCGACACCAGGATGCCCATCCAGAAGGGCTGGAGTATGGTGGCCTGGTTGATAAGGTCGCCAAAGGCGCTGGCCACCTTGCCAATCGGGGGCGCGATGACCCAGGCCGCGCCCACACCGATTAAAATGGTGACAATGGGGGTGACCAGGATGTCTACCTTAGTCTCCTTGCTCACCGCCTTGCCGAACTCGGCGGCGATGATGGCCACAAACAGCACGGCCAGCGGGCCGCCTGCCCCGCCCAGGACGTTGCAGGCGTAGCCCACCGTCACCAGGGAGAACAGCACCATGGGCGGGGCCTGGAGGGCATAGCCGATGGCCACCGCCATAGCCGAGCCGCTCATAAAGGAGCACAGCCCGCCGATGGTATAGCCGATGTCGTTGATTTTCAGGATATGGACGGTGAGAAAGCCGATATGGAACTGGGTGCCGATGGTGTTCAGGATGGTGCCGATGAGCAGGGAGCAGAACAGGCCCTGGGCCATGGCCCCCAGGGCGTCGATGCCGTAGCGTTTGGCGGAAATGACAATATTTTTCCGTGCTAAGAACTCTTTCATGTTCATCACCTTTTCACACAAAAATAAGTAAGCTATGCAGGTGTCAAGACACCTGCATAGCTATTATAGCGGCTGAATGAAATTTGTCAAGCTTTATTCTTCGTCCTTGTAAGGGTTGAGCACAATGCACACCACGCCGCACAGAATACCGGCCACGGCGAAGACCCACCAGGCGGTGCTCCACAGGTCCAGAGCCAGGCCCAGGCCCACATAGAGGGCGGCGGCCAGGGTCATCAGGGCGGCACATACGGTGTTGATGAGGCCCTTGCGCTTCTTTACCTCCGGGGTGGGGTTGTTTTCCCGGTTGTACTCGTCAATTTTGTACTTCTCCTCCTGGATGCCGGCGTAGACAAAGGAAATCACCGCACCGGACACAATAAACAGGAAAACAGAGATGGCATAGGACTCAAAAGGCTCCTCCTCGGGGAATTTGGCGAAGAACAGCAGCAGCAGGGCCACGTCAAAGAGGATGGCCCCCACGCCCCCGGAGATGAACCAGATGAACTTTTGCCGGAAGGCCTGCCGCTCCTTCTCGGTGTAGAAGTCGGCAATCACAGGATACTGCTTGGAAAAATTTTCTTTTTGAAGAGCGGCCACCACTATGACCACCACGCACACCGCAATGATCAGCAGCAGAAACCCGCCAATCAAATACTCCGAGACGCCCTTGGCCTCCAGCAGGCCGCACAGGGCCACCCCGGCGATGATGCCCCCTACCGAGAAGGCAATCCGCTTGGAGAAGCGGTTCATAAACTTGTCATACTGGGCGGTGTCCTCCACCAGGCTGTCCTCCACGCTGCCCCGGAGCAGGGTGTCCAGGTTTACCTGGTACAGCTCACAGATGCGGAGAATGGTGTCCATCTCCGGATAGCTGGCCGCGCTCTCCCACTTGCTGACAGACTGGCGGGAGACCTCTAAAATTTCGGCCAGCTGCTCTTGGGTCTGGCCTTGCCGGGTACGGAGAAATTGCAGGTTGTCGGAAAATGCCATTTGAATGTACCTCCTTGGATTCGTAGCAAGCGGTATTCCCGACAAGCGGGCGGGCCCCCTCGGCGGCCCGATGTCGCACCATTTGCTACAGGATGGCCCCAGCATACCCCAACACGGCCCGCAACTCCACCGATTTTCTGTTGCGCTTGAAGATTTTCTTGTCAATTTTCGGTTGCGCGGGGGTCTAATCCCCCTTTTTGCCGTTTTTCCACAGGACGTAGGCCAAAATCAGCCCGCCCACAACCATAATCAGCCCGACAATCAAAGCAACGGTTGGAATCGCCATCATGACCGACTGCATCCCGGAGAGCGGGGAAGTCTGGGGGACAATTCCCAGATCCTCCATAATAGCGGCTTCCAGCTCTGGCGGGCCGCTGTAGGACCAGCCGCCGCTGGAGAGGCCGAAGTTCATCCCCATGCCGCCCATGCCTCGGAAAAAGCCGGAGACCATAAACCGTCCCACAAGGCCGAACAGGGTCAGGCCGGCTCCCTCCAGTGCCAGATAGATCCCGGCCAGCCAGCCCCACCGGCGGACCATCTTGCCGATGAAGCCGGGGAGATTGAAGGGCAGCCCCAGTCCGGACTGGGGCGGGGGCGGGGTGGACGCCTCCTGGGGCTGGACCGGCGGCGCGTCCCGCTCCGGCCCCTCCTCGTCATTTAAGAGGTGGTCGGTGGTGACCCCGAAGGCCCTGGCCAGGGCCAGCAGCTTATTAACGTCGGGGGACGCCTCGCCCAGCTCCCACTTACTTACCGCCTGGCGGGACACCCCCACCTGGGCGGCCAGCTCCTCCTGAGACAGCTTCCTGTCCCGGCGGTAGTACGCAATCTTTTCGTTGAGTTTCATGTGTGGTGCCTCCTTTCTGATAGGTCCAGACTAGCAGAAAGTGCGGTTGCGGTCCACCAGGGAGGGTTGGAACTTCCGCAACTGCTGGTTGCGAATGGCTCAGGGGCGGAACCACCAGGGCGGCTCCTCGTCCAGATCAGGCGCGCTGCCTGTGTCCCAGCTGGGGAAACAGATGTTCAGGTCCACATTGCCCTCGATGCCGTCCACCGCGCCAGTGCTGGAGTACTGCCACATGTCGTAGTGATAGCGGAAGCTGGTGGGGGCGGTCTCCTTGGTGTAGTGAGCCAGCCAGTAGCGGTAGTCCTGGAGGTGCTCCAGGAGAATGCCGCCATTGTACACCTTGGAGGGGCTGCCGTAGGTCATGGGGGTGTAGCCCGCGTCGGAAATCACCTTGCAGAA
>JAAWLY010000121.1 GCA_022798155.1 Lawsonibacter sp.
TGCGGGAAGCATGGCGGAGATCATTCTCACCTGGAGCAGGGAGGATGTAAACACCGGGACCCGGACTGCCGCGGCCAGTTCTTTCTGATACATGGCCAAAAAGCCGCAGCTGGTGGTAATCGCCTTCACGCCGGACTCCTCCAGCTCAGCGGCTCCGCGAATAAATTCCTCCAGCAGGGACGGGGTATTGTGAAATACTACACTCTGAGGATTTGCCAGCTCCACCATTTTTTTCCTGATGGGAAAGGAAAAGCTCTCCGGATTGCCAATATCCCCGGGGATTCTGGGAAATTTGGTGTTCAGCATCAGGATTCCCAATGGACGGCTCATATTGTCTCACCTCCCGGTACGGCCCGTCACAGCTGGCCGACCATATCCTTCATGGTATACAGTCCCGGCTTCTGCCGGATCAAAAAAGCGGCGGCGGTGATAGAGCCCTCGGCAAACATCGCGCGGTCATGGGCCTCATGGCGGATGGTAAAGGTCTGGGTTCCGGTATCGAAGATAATCTCGTGGGTGCCCACCACATTGCCCCGCCGGAGCGCATGGATGCCGATTTCCTGCTTTGTGCGCCTGCCGTTGCTGGGGCGCCCGATATTAAAGGTGGCGTCGGTCTTTACCTCCTTGATGGCGTTGGCGATCATCAGGGCAGTGCCGCTGGGCACGTCCACCTTCCGGTTATGATGATGGTCAATAATTTCAATATCCGCATCCGGAAAGGCCTTTGCGATGCTCTTGCACAGCTGGCCTACAAGAATGGCGGCAATGGCCATATTGTGAGAGAAAAAGACGGGGATTTCTCTGGCCGCATCCCGGATGAGGGCCATCTCCTTCTCCTCCTGGCCGGTGGTGGAGATGACCAGGGGGAGCTTGCGGGCAACGGCGTAGTCCACAAGAGCCCTGGTACCCGAGGGGTGGGAGAAATCGATGATGCAATCCGCCTCACCTGTAAAGGCCTCTAAGGATGGAATCGTATTCTCAGCTGGAGCAAAGCTCTCCACTGCGGCGGCCAGCTCAGCGCCCTGATTGCCCTCCTCTACCAGCCTGCGCAATATGTTTCCCATATAGCCTCCGGCGCCGTTTACAATTACTTTCATTTTTTTACTTCCTTTCTATATAGTTTATTTGCAAAATGAATATAAATAAACGCCATTACAGAGTCAGGCAGAGAAGCGGTTGGGGGAAAACGGCGTAATATCATGAGAGCATCTGCCGTCCACAATCAGCTCCGCAATGAGCTGGCCTGTAATGGGCGACAGGGCGATGCCGTCGCCCTCGTGGCCCGCCGCCATGTAGAAGCCGGGCAGGGCCTGCACCTCTCCCAGCAGCGGCATACCGTCGGGGGTGTAGGGCCGGAAGCCGGAAAAATACCGGATCACATGGACATCCTTCAACCCGGGGAAGAAGCGCAGCACCCGCTTCATCATCGTGTCAATGGCCTCCAGAGTATTTTCGCCCTCAAATCCTGCAAATTCCCGGGTGCCGCCAATCAGCAGCCCGCCCTCCTCAGTCTGTGCGATGTTCATGGAGGAACCCAACCGCAGTACTGTCTCATCCTTGATGGTCTCCGGATGAAATTTGATCACATTATAGCGGGCGCACTGGATGGTAGGGCTCATATAAAAGCCGATAGGCTCGGTAACGGCCAGTTGGCCCTTTCTGGGCTTGATGGGCATGTCCAGCCCGGCCAGCCCGGCCACCTTGCCGGCCCAGGAACCGCAGGCGTTGACAATCACATCGGCATAAAAAATTCCCTTCTCTGTCTGAATCCCACGCACACGACCATCTTCAATTAAAAAGCCTGTTACCAGGGTACGATTCATAAATTCCGCTCCATACTTTCTCGCCGCACGGCAATAAGCGAAGGAGAGATTCATCGGGTTAACCTTACCTGCATCGGGACAGTACAGCGCACCGTGGATATCCGTGCTGAGACCGGGTACAATTTTGTGGGCCTCTTGTGCAGAAATCATGCGGACATCCAAGCCGTGCTGCTGCTGAAGCTGTGCCGTCTTCTCCAGCATATCCCACTGCGTCTGGTCCTCTACGGGCTGCATGCCGCCGGCACCCCTCTGGTATGCAATATCCTCCCCCAGCTCCTCCTGGAGTGTATCAAACATCTGAACAGATTTAATGGCCAGGTCCAATTGGGGGCCGGGCTTTTTGGTGTAGCAGCCGACAAAGCCGTCGGTGGCGCCGGCGGAGCCGCTGGCCACGTCGGTGCGTTCAATCACCAGTACCCGCTGCTTCCGCTTGGCCAGCTGCCACGCCACCGAGCACCCGATGATTCCCCCGCCTACTACGATTACATCATACATCCTCCGGCCCTCCAAACGTCCCGATTTTCACCGGCCGGGCCGGCATGCGGCTCTTCTGCGGCGGCACATCCGCCGCCGCCTGCCCCGTCTCCCGGGCCACCAGCCCCTGCACCAGCCGCCCGCACGTCTTGCCCTGGCACAGCCCCATGCACGCACGCGTCCGCCGCTTCACTCCGTCCACCGTGGTCGCTCCGTCCGCGATGGCCTGCAATATCTCCTCCTGTGTCACTTCCTGACACCGGCAGATAATCAGTTCTTCTCCCATGGCTCTATCCCTCCTGTTTCAGTCCGGTCCGGGGCAGCCGCTTCATGCTCCGCACCTCGTCCACATACTCCAGCGGCACCCGCAAGCTCACCACCGCCGTCCCGCTGTAAGACGCCGGCTTCTTTACCGACAGCACCGTCCCCCTGCATACCACCTGGCCCTCCCGATTTACCGCCTCCACCACGTCACCCCTCTGGGGCAGGGGCAGATACTCAAAGGGGAAATCCACGCTCCCCTCCGTCTCCGACAGGGACTTGTCCACAATAGTGATGGCCAGACCAGGGCAGTTGGCCACGCACAGGCCGCACCCCGTGCAGACCTCCTCGTGCAGCCGGGGCAGCGCCGTGATCTGCTCCCCCACCGTAATGGCGTGGAAGGGACAGATGCCCTCGCAGGGGTTGCAGGGAATCTCCTGCACGCACTCCACACAGGCCACACGCCCCTTTTTCTTCCGCCCCTCGCTGGGGATACCGGGACAGTTCCTCAGCTCCTCCGCCGAGGGTACTCCGGTGTATCTCACTCCGTCCATTACTCAGCACCGCCTTTCTTCTGCCGATAGTCCGCCATGCTCTCCAGCTGGGACTGCTTCGCTGTCCGCCGCTTCTCTCCGAACAGGCCCGAGCGCAGGATGTCCAGCCGGCCCCGGATCTCCGCCTTCTTTGCCCCGGCCTCCGCCGGGCTCAGCAGCCCCAGGGACTCCGCCGCCGCCACCCCGGCCAGGTTCCCCTCCTCCATGGCGGAGGAGGCCTCCTCTACACCTGTCACGTCCCCTGCCACATACAGCCCGGGGACCGAGGTCTCCATATTCCCGTCGTGGAGGGGCACATGGCCGCCAAAGGCCGGGATAAAGCAGAATTCACACCCCGCCATCCAGATCAGCTCCGTCATGGGGTTGAGCCCCACCGCCAGGCAGACGGTGTCCACGTCGAAGGTCTTCTCCGTGCCGGGGATGGGCTGGAACTTGCCGTCCACCTGGACGATCTCCACCTGCTCCACCTGGTCCCGGCCGGTGACCCGCTTGATGGTGTGGCTGATGTAGAAGGGCACCCCGGCCCGGCGGATTTTCCCCGCGTGGACCCCGTAGCCCCCGATGTTGGGGGCGGCGTCCACCAGGGCCACCACGTCCGCTCCCGCCTGCATCAGCTGGTAGGACACAATCAGCCCCACGTTGCCCGAGCCCAGCATGAGAATCCGCTGGCCCGGCAGCACGCGGTTCACGTTAATCATGGTCTGGGCCGCCCCGGCCCCCATCACCCCCGGCAGGGTGCTCCCGGGGAAGGCCAGGTAGTTCTCCTTCGCCCCGGTGGCCACAATCACCTTTTTGGCCTGCACCACCCAGTGCTCCCCGTTGTGGATTACTCCCAGATGGCAGTTCTTCTCCATCCCGTACACCAGCGTGTCCAGCCAGACCTCGGCCCCGCTCCGCTCCACACGCTCCAGCAGCTGCCGGCCGATCATATAGCCCCGGGTGCCCGCCTGGTGGGCACGGGAGCCGAAGAACTTGTGGATCTGCTTGAACAGCTGTCCGCCCGGCAGCCGGTTCTCGTCCAGCACCAGCACCCTCGCCCCCGCTGCCGCCGCCTGATAGGCCGCGCTCAGTCCGGCGGAGCCGGCGCCCACCACCGCTATATCTGTCTGCTTGATCTTCACGCCTTCTCCTCCTTCCCCTCAAAGGACCCCAGTCCCTCCTGGGTCTTTACGTGCATGCCGTCCCGCACAGGGGTCACGCAGGTCCGGGTGTTGGGCACCCCGTCCACAATCATCATGCAGTCCGTGCACCGGCCGATGGCACAGAAGATGCCCCGCTTCTCCTTCCGCTTGGGCGTCGTCCGGAAGGACCGGATTCCCGCGTTCATCAGCGCCGCCGCGATGGGCTCCCCCTCCAGCGCCGGAATCGCCTTCCCGTCGCAGTAGATTGTCACCTGCCGCGTCGTGTCCAGCTCCTCCAGTATCGGGTGTTCTACTACTCTCATTCTTCTTTACACTCCTTTGCTCGCAGATCGATCGGTAAATTTTGTATCCCTCCCTGAGGGCTTGGGCCTGTTCATATGGCGGATGGTATGGTACAATAACAGAAAAAGGGCGGCCTAATAGTAGCTCCGCACGTCCACACAGGCGGCGATGTACTCCAGCAGCTGGTTGATTCCAAACACCGGCACCCTGGCGATGTCCTGGACCTGGCGGCTGAAGGGGCCGAAGTTGGTGCACTCAAAGACAATAGCCCCGGTGTTGGGGTGTTCCCGCATGTGGCGGGCGGTCATCTCCTCCATGCACTGCTGAAGCACCTCCCGCTCCTCCTCCAGACCGCCGTCGATAAACAGGGCGGGGAACGGGGAGCCCTCGGGCATACCGCTGACCACCACGGGGATGTCTCTGGAGCTGAAGCCCGCCTGATTGAAGTGGTCCTCGGTGAGGTTCCAAGGCCGCTCGGTGAAGATGGCGATCTCCCTGTCCCGGTTTATCATCTGGCGCACCAGTGGAACCAGCATAATGGCCGAGGTGAACACGGGGATGTGGACGCTGTCGGCCAGTGTCCGCTGAAATTTGGCCAGAAAGCCGCAGCTGGTGGTGATGGCCTTGCAGCCCTCGTCCTCCAGCTCCCGGGCCGCCTGGATAAAGGGCTCCAGCAGAGCGGGGTCGTGGTCCTGTCCCATGATGCGGCTGGTGAAGGCGTTTTTTACCACCTTGTAGCGGACCGGAACGCCGGGGTAGCTCTTGGCGTTGCCGATGTCGCCGGGGATGCGGGGGAATGTGGTATCCAGCATCAAAATGCCGATATCCTGACCGTAATTTGTGTGTCCGCCAATCAGTTTCATCTGGCTGGTCCTCCCTTGATTGATTTGATGGCACGCGCTGCCCATATCTGCTCAGACCCCGATTATGATAGAAGCAAACCGTATGCCAAGTCGCAACGGAAAGCAAAACCTTGATTTTAAGGAGTTTTTCATAGCAGCGCAATAAAGAGATTCTATTTTTTAGAATTGCACACATCTATCAGAATCCGGGAAAAGCTTGAAATTGCGGAGTTTTTCTGTTATACTGTGAATTATAATTTTTGTAATTTATTCTATAATATAGAACAAATCCGGAGGGGTGCCCATTGAACGCTTTGGATCGGCTGATTCTCTACGCAGTGGATGAATATGCCACGGAGGGGATCCAAATTACAGATGCCCAGGGGAATTATATCTTCTGTAACCGCGCCTCCGCCGTGCTCAACGGACTGCCTGTCTCAGAGCGGCTGGGGCACAACGTGCTGGAGGTGCAGCCGGACGGAGCGGCGGCGGCGGCCTTCAAGTCCGGATTTCCGGTTTACGGAAAGATCAACAGCCCCAGAGACGGGGTAATTATGGTGTCGAACGCCGCCCCTATCCACGATGAAAACGGGAACATGCTGGGCGTTATTACCATTTTTAACGACAGAACCAGCTATATCAAGCTGGCCCGGTCGCTGAAGGAGCGGGAGGAGGAGCTGCTGCACCTGAAGGGCAAGCTGCGGCAGCTGGAGCGGCCCTCCTACTGCTTTCAGGACCTGATTGGGGAGCATCCCGCCTTTCTGGAGTGCGTCCGCCGGGCAAAGCGGGCGGCGGAGTGTGACGCCTCTGTCCTGATTACCGGGGAGAGCGGCACCGGCAAGGAGCTGTTCGCCCACGCCATCCACGGCCACAGTCTGCGGTCGGAGGGGCCCTTTATCCGGGTCAACTGCCCGGCCATCCCCCCCTCCCTGCTGGAGAGCGAGCTGTTTGGCTATGAGAAGGGGGCCTTTACCGGGGCCACCAGAGAGAAGAAGGGCAAGTTCGAGCTGGCCCAGGGCGGCAGCATCTTTCTGGATGAGATTGGGGATATGGATTTTATCCTTCAGTCCAAGCTGCTGCGCACCCTCCAGGAGAAGGAGGTGGAGCGGGTGGGCGCCACCCGGACGCTGGCCCTGGATGTGCGGGTGATTGCCGCCACCAACCAGAACCTGCAGGAGCAGATCCAGGAGAAAAAATTCCGTCAGGACCTGTACTACCGCCTGAACGTGATACGGCTGGAGG
>JAAWLY010000122.1 GCA_022798155.1 Lawsonibacter sp.
TAGACTCGCTGGCTTCAGGTGCCAGTGCTCGCAAGGGCGTGCGGGTTCGACTCCCGCCTCGCGCACCACAAAGGGACATCCGAAAGGATGTCCCTTTTGCTTTGGTTATCTTCGCCAAAGTTGGCATTGCCGTTGGGTACATTTCCATTTTTCAAACAGCGCCTAAATTTGCCACTCATACATTATTGTTAATCATTTTATTCTGTGGTATACTAAGGTTCATTTTATAGATACCACTGTGTGGGCAGAATTGTTGAATATCCCTGGGTTGAACAAACAACAGATGGAATATTATGCCTGAAATACCGCTTGATGTACTGGATACTATTTTGGACCAGTTCCCGGCACAGGCTCAGCGTGGAACAGGCTTTGGAGATGCAAGCATCATATGTGGGCAGAAGGCAAGGTAAGAATTGTGGATATCGCCAATGAGCTGGGCGTCAGCACCGCCACAGTCTCCAACGTGATCCACGGGAAAACGAAAAAAATCTCCAGTCAAACCGTCAAACGAGTGCAGGAGAAGCTGGAGGAACGGGGCTATATCCCCAATATGGCCGCAACGCTGCTGGCGCAGAACAGTTCCCGCATCGTTGGCGTGGTCATCAATGACCACGAAAAATATGAGGGGCGGGTGCTGACAGATCCCTTTATCGCATCCTCCATCAATGATTTAGCGGACGAAATCGAACGTGGCGATTACTTTATGATGATTCAGAAAACCACCGACTTAATGGCGGCGATTCAATTCGCCTCCATGTGGAATATGGTGGGCATGGTAATTCTGGGCTTCTGCGACCATGAATATCAGGCGCTCCGCAGTCAAATCCACATCCCTTTTGTCGTCTACGACGGCTATTTTGAAAACAAGGGCAGAATCTGCAATCTCCAGCTGGACGACTGGGACGGCGGGCGCCAGGTGGGCGAATATCTGCGCGGCCTGGGACATCACAGGGTCTTATGTATCTCTGACAATCAGGAATGTATGGACCAGCGGCGGTATGAGGGGCTATGCGGCGGCCTGGGGGTTCAGGCGGATTTTATGATGATACCGATGGAAAAGGCGGGGCGTATCCGCTATTATCAGCAACATATTGCCCAGCTGCGCGGCTACAGCGCCATTTTTGCCGTGTCGGATTACTACGCCGTGGATTTGATCCACTTTTTGCAAAGCTCTGGCGTCAAAGTTCCCGACGATGTCTCTGTCATCGGTTTTGATGGCAGCGCCATTTGCGAGCAGGTTGTCCCCTCCCTCACCTCCGTCCAGCAGGATTACCGGGCCAGAGCCCAGATGGCGGTCAGCCTGCTAAAACGGATGCGGGAGCAGCCGGACTATACCGAGGATATTACCATCCCGGTCAAGCTGGTCGTGCGGAACAGCAGCCGGAGGTTATGCCATTAACCCAAAAGGTTACGCGATTAACCTATTGCAAATTCCCGCCTTTCCCGGTAAGCTCAAGGGAGAGGCGGGTGCTTGCTTATGAAACAGAACTCCTTTTTGGCCGCGGTCGTTGGAATTGCCGTCCCGGTGGGGCTGCAATCCATGCTGCAATCCTCTTTCTCCATGATTGACCAGCTGATGGTCGGACAGCTGGGGAGCACAGCGGTGTCTGCGGTGGAGGTTGCGGGACGCCCCGCCTTTGTCTACTCCGTTGTGTTGGGCGCGGTGGCCGCCATTGCCGGCATTATGATCTCCCAATACCTGGGTATGAAAGACGGGAAAATGGCGGAACACAGCCTCTCTGTCAATCTGGCAGCGGCAATCGCTCTGGCCCTGCTGTTCACCGCGCTGTGCGCCCTGTTTCCGGCGCAGATCGTGGGGCTCTACATCAGAGACGCTCCGGCTATCCTCGCCGCCGGGCGGGATTACCTGACATGTATTTTGTGGACGTACCTCCCCATGGGGATCTCCTCCATTCTGGCCGTTATGATCCGGTGCCTGGGGCGGGCCGTCTGGCCCCTTGCCGCCGGCATAGTCTCGGCGGCCGTGAACACGGGGCTGAACTACGGGCTGATCTTTGGGCGGTTCGGTCTTCCGGCCCTGGGTGTCACCGGCGCGGCGGTGGCCAGCGTGGTCTCCCAGCTCGTCAATCTGCTGCTGATGCTGCTCATTTTCTGGGCGGTCCGGCTGCGGGGAGAGGGAAAATTCCGCTTTTCCCTCTCCCTTGGCGCGGGCGGCTGCCGGCAGTACCTGATGATGCTGCTTCCTATTCTGGTCACAGAGCTGCTCTGGAGCCTGGGCCAGAATGTAAACACCTTTATCTACGGACACCTGGAGCCGGGGGACCTGGCCGCTATGTCTATGACCGGCCCGGTCCAGGGGCTGTTTATCGGGGCGCTCAGCGGCGTATCTCAGACCGCGGGAATCCTGATTGGCAAACGGCTGGGCGCAAACGAGTATGCGGAGGCATACCGGGAGTCGAAGAAGCTGGTTTGGTACGGCCTGGCGGGCTCTCTGGCCTTATCGGTGCTGCTGATTGGTCTGCGGCGGGTCTATGTGCCGCTTTACAACGTGGAGCCCGCCGTCCGGGACACCGCGGCCAGGCTGCTGCTGGCCTTCGCTGTTCTGGCCCCTGTCAAGGTTGCCAACATGATTCTGGGCGGAGGAGTGGTGCGAAGCGGCGGAAAAACCGCCTACATTATGGGAATCGACATCGTGGGCACCTGGCTGGTGGGCGTCCCGCTGGGGCTGATTACCGCGTTTTTGTTCCGCCTGCCCGTTGAATGGGTCTATTTTATCCTGTCCCAGGAGGAGCTGGTCAGGCTCGGCATGACGCTGATGGTATTCAAGCGGAAAGGATGGATGAACCGGCTGCCAGCCGCAAAAGGCGGCGGTTGACAATTTCTTGGGAACGCCGGGCTGTGGGGGAATTTGCCCGGTCTTTTCGGGTCAAAGCGCTTCCAAAACTGTCAAATTCGCGCTTGACTTTTTGCCCGCCCATCTGCTATACTCACATTCGCAACGTGTAGCGTTCACCGCGTAATTCCGGTTGATTGCTGCACGTTGTTTTTTGTTGTCCCAAATTCAATTGATATGGAAAGCGCGCGGCCAGGTGGCATAAGTCCAGCTCATCTTGCCGGGCGCTTTCCCGCGTCTATGGAGGTAACCATTATGGACCAGAAGTCAAACACCTTTCTCGAAACCCAGCCCATCGGCAGGCTGATGGCGAAATACGCCGTCCCCTGCGTCATCTCCCTGCTGGTAGCGGCACTGTACAACATCGTAGACCAGATTTTCATCGCCAACGCGGACTACCTCGGCTCCTACGGCAACGCCGCCAATACGGTGGTATTCCCCCTGACGGTGGCAGCGCTGTCGATCGCGGTGATGATTGGCGACGGCTGCTGCGCTTTTGTCAGCATCAGCCTGGGCGCGGGCCGCAAGGACGCGGCCCACAAGAGCATCGGCAGCGCGGTCCTGCTGTGCGTCTGTGCCAGCCTGGTGCTCACCGCCTTGTACCTGCTCCTTCAGGAGCCCATCCTCACCCTGTTTGGCGGGCGGGTCAATGCGGAGACCTTCCGCCACGCCAAGGAATACTTTTTTTGGATTTCTCTAGGCGTGCCGTTTAATATGTTTGGCCAGGCCATGAACCCTATCATCCGCTCCGATGGCAGCCCCAAGTTTGCCATGGCGTCCACCCTGGCGGGCGCGCTGGTGAACATTGTGCTGGACCCTGTGTTTATCTTTGTTTTCCGCTGGGGCATGATGGGCGCGGCGGTTGCCACAGTGGCGGGGCAAGTGCTCACCGCCGCTCTGTCTGTGTGGTACCTCTGCACATGAGGGCGGTCCGGCTGGAAAAGAGCAGCTTCCGCCTCCACCCCACGCTGGCAAAGGCATATCTGCCCCTGGGCATTTGCAGCTTCCTGTCCCAGATTTCTCTGGTGATGGCCATGGCGGCCATCCAGAATATGACGCTGCAATACGGCGCGCTTGACCCCGTTTTCGGTCAGGCACAGTACGCCCAGATTCCCATGGCGGTGCTGGGCATTGTGATGAAGTTCTTCCAAATCGTCATCTCCATCGCCGTGGGCCTGGCGGCGGGGTGTATCCCCGTGGTGGGCTATAACATCGGCGCCGGGCGCAAGGACAGGGCCCGCGCGCTGTTCACACGTCTGCTGGCCACCGAGGCCGCCGTGGGCGCGGCGGCGCTGCTTATTGTGGAGCTGTTCCCCGCCCAGCTCATCGGCATTTTCGGCGCGGCCAACGAGAGCGCCTATTACACCCAATACGGGATAAAGTGCTTCCGGGTCTACCTGTGCATGATGGCGCTGGCCACGGTGAATAAGGGGACGTTTATCTATTTGCAGTCCCTGGGCCGGGCTCTGGCGTCCACCGCCCTGTCCCTGGTGCGGGAGGTGGTGTTCGGCGTGGGCTTTGCCCTGCTGCTGCCCCGCTGGTTCGGGTTGGACGGAGCGCTGTTCTCCATGCCGGTGTCCGACGTGCTCACTTTTCTCATTGGTATCGCAGTCATCGCGCGGACTTACCTTGCTTTGGGTGAACAGGCCTCACCGCAGGTCAGCGGTTATCTCAATCAAATATAGTCAAAACCTCCGGCTAAGCCGGAGGCCAGGCTGTCGAAAAAGTCTGCCAAATGGCAGACTTTTTTGCCCTTTTACCCTTCGAGTTGATAACGTCCTATAAACTTTTCTTTTCGTCAAAATGACTGAATAAGCAGTTACTCATTACGAGCAATCGCCAGAGCTTCTATGCCGCCCATGGCGCCGCTGCGTAAGGACCAAATTTCTTTGAGTTGAATGTGTCAACTGTTTCCCATAAAATTTAACCGGCTGACCCTGGGGCCAGCCGGTTTCGGTTTCAGATAAATTGGTTGCGCTCGGGGCTGTAGCGGTAGTTCACGCCCTCCAGCCTGCGCTCCAGCTCCTCCTGGTCGGCGTCCAAGGCGGCGCACAGCTCGTCCAGGCCGTCGTACTCGTCCCGGAGCTTTGTATTCACGTAGCTGAGTAAAATGATGGGGTCTTGGGGAAGCATGGGCAAACCTCCTTACTCGGGCCGCTCCAGGCCCAGCACATCGTAGTAGTCGTCTCTGGTCATGGCTCACAGTCCCAGCTTCATAGACACCACGTTGTCCACCATGGCCAGGGCGTTGTCCACCATCAGCGGGTCCTTGCCGCCGCCCATGGCGGAATCGGGCTTGCCGCCGCCGGAGCCGCCGGCGATGGCGGACACCTGCTTAATCATATCCCCGGCCTTGATGCCCTTTTTCACCGCCTCCTTGCCGCAGGCGCACAGGAAGGTGATCTTCTCCCCGCTGACGGAAGCCAGCACGGCCACAACATTGGGGTCCTTGTCCCGGAGCAGGTCGCCCATCTGGCGCAGGCGGGCGCCGTCCGCTTCGGAGACGGTGGCGGTGATGACCTTCAGCCCCCCCACCTCGTGGGCGCCGAAGAGGATGCGGTCCGTCTCGCCGGCGGCTTCCTTGGCCAGCAGCTTGTCGACCCGCTGGCGCAGGGCCTTCATCTCCGCCATGGCGGCCTCGGCCTTCTCCCGCAGCTCGCCGGGCTTGGCCTTCAGGGCGGCGGCGGCCTGGAAGATCAGCTCCTGGTTGCGGTTCATGGTCTCCAGGGACACCCGGCCGGTAGTGGCCTCGATACGGCGCACCCCAGCGGCCACGGAGAACTCGCTGGTGATGTGGAACACCCCCACTTTCGCGGTGTTGTCCAGGTGGGTGCCGCCGCAGAATTCTACGGAGAAGCCGCCGCCCATCTCCACTACCCGGACGGTGTCGCCGTACTTCTCGCCGAACAGGGCGATGGCCCCCTTCTTCTTGGCCTCCTCGATGGGCAGCACCTCGGTGGTGATGTCGCCGCCCATGAGCACCATATCGTTGACGATGGCGCTCACCCGGCCCAGCTCCTCGGGGGTCATGGCGGAGAAGTGGGTGAAGTCGAAGCGCAGGCGGTCGGGCTCCACCAGGGAGCCGGACTGGTGGACGTGGTCGCCCAGCACGGAGCGCAGGGCGGCGTCCAGCAGGTGGGTGGCGGAGTGGGCCCGCATGATGGCCTGACGGCGCTGGGTGTCGATGTGGGCCCGCACCACATCGCCCACCTTGAGGGATCCCTCGGCCATTTTACCGTAGTGCATATACTTGCCGCCCTTGTTCTTCTGCACGTCGGTGACCTCAAAGAGCAGGCCGTGCTCACCGCTGCGGGCGATCTGGCCGTGGTCGGCCACCTGGCCGCCCATCTCGGCGTAGAAGGGGGTCTTGTCCAGCACGACGATGGCCTCCACCCCGGAGACGATCTCCTCCACCTGCTGGCCCTCGGCCACGATGGCCACCACCTTGGCGTCCATGACCGCGTTCTCGGTGTAGCCCACAAACTCGGTGGCGGGGACTTCCTTGCCGAACTCCACACCGGCCCAGCCCAGGTCGCCCAGGGCCTCCCGGGCCTTCCGGGCCCGCTGGCGCTGTTCCTCCATCTGCTTGTGGAACTCCTTCTCATCCAGGGCCATGCCCTGCTCCTCCACCATCTCCAGGGTCAGGTCCACCGGGAAGCCGTAGGTGTCGTAGAGCTTGAAGGCGTCCGCCCCGGAGAAGGTCTTCTCCCCCTTTTCCTGGTGGCCCTTGAGCATGTCAGAGAAAATTTTC
>JAAWLY010000123.1 GCA_022798155.1 Lawsonibacter sp.
GGGGCGGCGTCGCCGGGGGTGGTGATCCCCTGGCGGTATTTCAGCTCCTGCCACTGCTCCTTGGTGATCAGCAGCTGCCGGGGCTTACTGCCCTCGAAGGGCCCCACAATCCCCTTCTCCTCCAGCTGATCCACCAGCCGGGCGGCCCGGGCGTAGCCCAGCTTTAAGCGACGCTGGAGCATAGACACCGAGGCCTGGCCCGTCTCCACCACCACCTCGGCGGCGGCGTCGATGAGCTCGTCGAAGCCGCCGTCCACATCGTCGGGGGCAGATCCGCCCACCCCCTTGGAGCCCTTGTCCTTCTCGGCGGCGTTGTGCTCGATTTCCGCCAGGACGGCGTCATCGTACTGGGCAGCGCCGCTGTTCTTTTTCACAAAGCCCACCACGGCGGCCACCTCCTGGTCGGAGATGAAGCAGCCTTGGATTCGCTGGGGCTTTCCCGAGCCCAGGGGGGCAAAGAGCATATCTCCCCGGCCCACCAGCTTCTCAGCGCCCTGGGTGTCCAGAATAATCCGGGACTCCATGGCGGAGGCCACGGCAAAGGCGATGCGGCTGGGGATGTTGGCCTTCATCAGGCCGGTAATCACGTCGGCAGAGGGCCGCTGGGTGGCGATTACCAGGTGCATCCCGGCGGCACGGCCCATCTGGGCCACCCGGCAGATGGACTCCTCCACCTCCTTGGCGGCCACCAGCATCAGGTCGGCCAACTCATCGATGAGGACCACAATAAAGGGCATTTTGTCCACGCCCTCCGTGCGGGCGGCGTAGGCGTTGAAGGAGGCCAGGTCCCGCACCCCCACCTCGGAGAAGGTGCGATAGCGCTTCATCATCTCGGTTACTGCCCACTGCAGGGCTCCGGCGGCCTTTTTGGGGTCGGTGACCACGGGGATGAGCAGATGGGGAATACCGTTATAAATACCCAGCTCCACCATTTTGGGGTCCACCATAATCAGGCGGACCTCCTCGGGGGTGGCCTTATAGAGCAGAGAGGTGATAATAGAGTTGGTACACACCGATTTGCCCGAGCCGGTGGTACCGGCGATAAGCAGGTGGGGCAGCTTGTTGATATCACCCACAATGCACTCCCCGCTGATATCTTTACCTACCGCAAAGGAGGTCTTGGACTTGCTGCAGGTGAAGTTAGTGGATCCAATCACCGCGTGGATGTTCACCGGGGACACCACTTTATTGGGCACCTCGATGCCCACCATGGAAATTTTGTCTGGGATGGGGGCAATACGCACCCCAGCGGCCCCCAAAGCCAGGGCGATGTCGTCGGACAGGTTGGTCAGCTTGTTCAGCCGCACCCCCTGGTCCAGCTCCAGCTCGTAGCGGGTAACCGAGGGGCCCCGGACCACGTTGATGATGTCGGCGTCGATGCCGAAGGAGTGGATGGTATCGGTCAGACGCTGGCGGTTGGCGTTGAGCTCGCTCAGCGCCTCACCGCCGATCTCACCGGAGCTCTCGTTAAGCAGCGACAGAGGCGGATACTGGTAGGGCGCGGTCCCCTGGCCCATGGCCTGCTGGATCTCCTCCTCCACCTCGGCAGCCTGGGCGGCGGCGTCCTTGGCCGTCACCTTGGCCAGCTCCGGCTGGGGCGCAGGAGCGGGAGACACAGGGGTGGGAGCCGCAGGCACTGGAGGGGCCAAAGGCGCCGTAGGCGGCGGCGGGAGCACAGGCTCAGACCCCGTCTCCGCCGCCGGGGTGTCAGGGACGGCATGAGACGGGTGGGTGATGGGCTCCGGCTTGGAGATAACCGGGTAGTCCGTATCGGGCCGGAAGCCGCTCTCCGTTTTGGGCGGCTCCGGAGCTGCCTCACGCTGCTCCGGTTCCTCCCGGGGACGGAGCAGCTGGTCGGGAGCGGGCACCCGGGGGCTGCGGTTGAAAAAGCCCCGCTTCCGCTCCGGGGCCGGCTCAGGCGGACGGCCAGATACCGGGCCGTCGTCCACTGGGATATCAATGGCGGCCCGGGAGACGGCTCTGGACCTGGACTCCGGCTCCTCATACCGTTCCCTGCGGCGCTCCCGGCGGGGGGCGGGCTCCGGTTCCGGCTCATACTCATACCGGGGCCGGTCTGCCGCCCACTGGACCACATCGAACACCGTCCGGTTGAAGGCAGCCAGCCCCACCAGCAGCCCCGCCAGCGCAAAAATCACAGCGGCCCCAATCCGGGAGAACAGGGCCACAAAGCCCTGGGCCACAATGCCGCCCAGCGCTCCGCCGGACTCCATCGCCATTCCGCTCTCCACCAGAGTGCCCCATAGGTTGGCGTCCCACTCCAGGGGCTGAACCAGCAGGCTATGAAGCAGGCCGGAAAACACCAGAGGGAACAGCAGGGCACAGCTCAGCCGCAGACGCACCGGGCGTCCCCGGTGGAAGGCCAGGATGAAGGCGCCCAGCAGCAGCGCCGGCGGCACCAGCCAGAACCCATAGCCCAGCATCCCCTTCAGCAGGCTGCAGAACAGGTCAATAAAAATGGCCTTCATATTGAAGTAGCCAAAGGCGGAAAAAATGGCCAGCAGAAAGCACACCGCCGCGCCGATCTCCCGGCGGTATGGCGTTCCCTGTTTTCCCCGGCTGCCGCCGCTCTTTCCCTTGGGGGCCGTCCGGCGGCCGCCGCTGGAAGCTGTCCGGCTTCCCCCTGTTTTCTTCTGTGTTGCCATATGTAAGTCGTTCCTTTCAAACTGTAAAGCAGGCCTATGCCGCCGGCACGAAGGTCCAGCCCATCACGTTCAGCAGGATAAACAGCCCGCCGGCCCCCCAGCAGTAGAAGGCAAAGGCGCCAAACTTGCCCCGGTCGGCCAGCAGATTCACCAGCTTGATGGAGAAGTAGCCCACCACGGCGGCTACTGCCATCCCCATCAGGTATTTGGGCAGATCCCCAGCGGGAACGCCGCCCTCCAGCTCCATGACGTCCAGCACCTCCAGCAGGGTGGCCCCCAGCACGGCGGGCAGGGACATCAGGAAGGAGTACCGCACGGCAAACTTCCGGTCGAAGCCCCGGACCATACCGGCGGAGATGGTACAGCCGGAGCGGGACAGCCCCGGGATGGTGGCAAGGCCCTGGGCCACGCCCACCAGGAGCACGTCCAGGAGGGTGGCGCTGCGCACCGTCTTGTGGCCCCGGGCCATCTGGTCGGAGAGGAATAGGATACAGCCGGTGATCAGCAGAGCCCCGCAGACAAACAGCGGGTTATTTCCAAAGGCCTCCACCGTGTCCTTGATGGGCAGCACCAAAAACAGGGGCAGGGTGCCCACAATAATGAGCAGCACCATGCGCCTGGCCTCCGGTGGGTTGCCCCGGCGGGGTTCCTTAGAAAACATATCGCCGAAAAAGCGGAAAAATTCCACAATCATATTCCAGATGTCCCGCCAGTAGACCACACATACCGCCAGCAGGGTAGCAAAGTGGAGCAGGACGTTAAAGAGCTGGTCAGGCTCCTCCATACCGAAGAAGTGCTGAAACAGCGTGAGATGGCCCGAGCTGGAGATGGGTAAGAATTCCGCCACCCCCTGGACAAAGCCTAAAATAATTGCCATAAAGCTGGTCAAAACGGCGTACCTCCTAAATGAGCAGATGCCCATAAAATCACTAATTATTATATTAACACAAGCCGGGGAAAAATTCCAGTGTTTTTATCACGATATGTAGGGGGCGGCGCGCCCTCGACGCCCCGCTGGTACTGAAACGGGCCGCCGAAGGCGGCGGCCCCTACGTTTTCCTATCCTCAATCATCCCGTAGAGACAGATCAGCGCGTCGGACAGCCCGCCGATGCGGTCGATCAGCCCCAGCTCCACCGCCTCCTCGCCATAGATGACACTGCCCACGTCGGCGGCCAGCTCTCCGGTTTGGAGCATCAGCTTTGTAAAGGCCTCTCGCTTCACATTGCTGTTGGCAGTGACAAACTGCAAGATCCGCTCCTGGATGCGTTCGAAATAGTAGAAGGTCTGGGGCACGCCGATGACCAGGCCGTTGAGCCGCACCGGGTGGATGGTCATGGCCGCCGAGGGGGCGATAAAGGACCGTTTGGCCGACACCGCCAGCGGCACCCCGATGGAGTGGCTCCCCCCCAGCACCAACGAGACGGTGGGCTTGGACATGGAGGCGATAACCTCCGAGATGGCCAGCCCCGCCTCCACATCTCCTCCGCCGTTGTTCAGCAGGATCAGCAGGCCGTCGATCTGTTCGCTTCCCTCGATCATGGCCAACAGGGGCAGGACGTGCTCATACTTGGTACTCTTGCTGGTGGGGGGCAGCAGCTGGTGGCCCTCGATCTGCCCTACGATCGTCAACACATAGATGGTCCCCTGTTCCGTGCGGATCAGGGACGAACCAAAATCTATGACGGACTGTATGTCCCCCTCCTGGGGCAGCTGGTCTTTTTCTTCGTCCATGGATGTTCCCTCCTTTTCGTCGTTAGGATACGCAGAACCGCAGATTTTAGCCGCTCTACTTTTCGTAGGTTGCTTTTTAGGGAGGCCTGCGCTAGACTTGGAACAACGAAAGGAGCGAACCATATGGACAACGAAAAATTTGGGGCGTTTATCGCCCGGCTGAGGAAAGAAAAAGGACTCACCCAGAAGGAGCTGGCCGACCAGCTGAACGTCACCGACAAGGCCGTCTCAAAGTGGGAAACAGGCAAAGGGTTCCCTGACGTAAAGCTGCTGGAGCCGCTGGCCCAGGCGCTGGGGGTGTCGCTGGTGGAGCTGATGCAGGGAAAGCGCCAGGAGGCGGACACCCTCACTGTGGCCGAGGCGGACGCGGCGGTGTCCCAGGCCATGGGCCAGTCTGAAAAAGCCATCACTGGTCGGTATCTGCGCCTGTTCCGGTGGTTCCTCATTGTTGCCGACGCCCTGAGCCTGCTGTGGCTGTTCACCACCTTTTTCAGCTCGGTGTGGGCGGAGCTTGTAAAGGGAATCTACCTCTCCCCCGCTGCGGCCAGCATCATAGGCGGAGCGGACGGCCCCACTGCCATCCTCACCGCCACCGCCACGCTTAACCCTCTGGAGACCTTTTTCGCCCTGGGTGTTCCTCTCCTTCTGGTTCTCGTCTGTACTGTCCTGGCTATCAAGGTTCGGCGGCTGGAGAAAAAATTGAAGTAACTCCCCTGGGGCCCGCCGTTCGGCGGGCCTTATTTTACTCCTTGACAGAAAGTAAAACATGATATATACTTCATATGAAAAATAGTTCACGTGAAGTATTTTTCAGTTTAAGGAGAGGAGGCAGTCCCCCTGAAAACCAACATCAAAGAGGCCCGGAAAGCCAGGGGGCTGACCCAGCAGCAGCTGGCCAACCAGGTCTACGTCACCAGCCGGACCATCATCGCTTTGGAAAAGGGGGAGTACAACCCCTCCCTCCTGCTGGCCTACCGCCTGTCTCTGGCCCTGGATGTTCCCATGGAGGAGCTGTTCTGTCTGAAAGAAAATCTGGTAAAGGGGGATAAACGTTATGAAAATCTACCATAAAAAGAATTTTTACCTCGCCCTTGCTTTATTTGGTGTGGCTATCTTTTTTCTGATCCAATCCGAAAAGCATCAATGGGAAGGAGGGTCCCTGTTTCAGGCGGCCATAGCTGCTTTGGGCGGTCTAAACGCACTCTATACCGCCTTGAGTCAAAAAGCCGCACGGAGAGAACTCATCAAGGAGCAGGACGAAATGCTGATCCTTGAAAATCTCAAGTGCTACCGCGCCGCTTACTGGACTACGATCGTCCTTTTGCTCCTGATCAGTCTGATGTTTTCCCGCTCCACAGATACGTTTACCCAATGCCTGTCTTTGACCGCTTTCCTGACCTGTTTCCTTATGATCGTCGTCCATAGTCTTATTTCAATCATGGCGGGAAGCCATAACGCTCAATAATATGCGGCAAAGGGCCCGCCAGCCGGCGGGCCCTTTGCTTCATACCGCTTCAAAAACCGCCTTCATCCCCTTGAAGGTCATATAGCAGTCCAGCTTGCCCACCGTCTCGAAGGGGGCGTGCATGGATAAGACCGGGACCCCGGCGTCTAGGGTGTCGATGTTCCGCTCGGCCATAAAGACGGCCACGGTGCCGCCGCCGCCGGCGTCCACCTTGCCCAGCTCGGCCATCTGCCAAACCACGTTGGCGTTGTCCAGCACCCGGCGGGCCCGGGCCACCACCTCGGCGGAGGCGTCGGAGGCCCCGGACTTGCCCCGGGCTCCAGTATACTTGCACAGGCCCATGCCGTAGTTCACAAAGGCGCTGTTACGCTTTTCGTACACGTCGGCAAAATTGGGGTCGTAGGCGGCGGTGACGTCGGCGGACAGGCAGAAGGACTTCTCAAAGCAGGCGCGCAGGGGCACCCCCTGGGCCTGACACAGGTCCTCCATAAAGGTATCGAAGGCGGCGGACTTCATACCGGTGACCCCCTCGGAGCCGATCTCCTCCTTATCGGCCAGCATACACACGGCGGTGTACTCCGGGGCGTTGAGCTGGAGCAGAGCGGCCAGACAGGCGTAGGCGCACACCCGGTCGTCGTGGCCGTAGGCGCCAAT
>JAAWLY010000124.1 GCA_022798155.1 Lawsonibacter sp.
GGAAAACCTTGATTTTCCGGGCTTTTTGAGCCATTTTGATAAAATTTAACGCTTGCTGAACTGCGGAGCGCGACGAGCCGCTTTGAGGCCATACTTTTTGCGCTCCTTCATACGAGGGTCGCGGGTGAGGAAACCAGCGGCCTTCAGGGCGGGGCGGAACTCCTCGTTGACCAGCAGCAGGGCGCGGGCGATGCCGTGGCGGATGGCGCCGGCCTGACCGGTGACGCCGCCGCCGGTAACAGTGGCGACGATGTCTACCTTACCTACCTGCTCGGTGGTGACCAGGGGCTGACGGACAATGAGCTTCAAGGTCTCCAGGCCGAAGTAGTCGTCGATGTTGCGGCCGTTGATGGTGATCGCGCCAGTGCCGTTTTCAAACAGATGGACGCGGGCCACGGAGGACTTCCGGCGGCCAGTGCCATAGAAATAAGGCTTTTTGCTCTTATACATACTCTAAATCCTCCTTACTCAGCGTCCCAGAGCTCGGGCTTCTGGGCGGCGTGGTTGTGCTCGCCGCCGCGATAGATGTGCAGGCGGGTCAGGGCATCGCTGGACAGGCTGTTCTTGGGCATCATGCCCTTTACGGCCAACTTCATAGCCAGCTCGGGCTTGGTCTGCATCAGGGTGCGGTATTTGGTCTCTTTCAGGCCGCCTACCCAGCCGGAGTGGGTGCGGTAGTACTTCTGATCCAGCTTTTTGCCGGTGAGAACGGCCTTTTCAGCGTTGATGATGATGACGCAGTCGCCGCAGTCGGCATTGGGAGTAAACTCGGGCTTGCGCTTGCCCCGCAGCAGGTCAGCGGCGATGACAGCGGTTTTGCCCATGGGCTTGCCAGCGGCGTCGACAACGTACCACTTCC
The DNA here is from genome assembly GCA_022798155.1 of Lawsonibacter sp. Taxonomy (GTDB): domain Bacteria; phylum Bacillota; class Clostridia; order Oscillospirales; family Oscillospiraceae; genus Lawsonibacter. Next base: position 860 of record JAAWLY010000124.1, read on the forward strand.
GCTGGGTGCTGCCCATTTTGGCCATGAACGTGGACATAGGTGAAACCTCCAATTTCCTTTACATTTATGTGAAAAATGTTTCTTTGAAAACATTTTGCCCCAATCCGGTATCCAAACGGAGCGTTTTGTATTATAGTACGGGGGGGACCGGGTGTCAACGGGTTTTTTGAGAATTTTTTATAAAAACTTTAATATCTCTTGTTTTCTCCTAATATCTCTTTCTTCCTTAAAATATCTTATGTTCAATTTTCGTTTTTTGCTTGCGGAAAACAGGGACTTTGTGGTAAAATGCACTGATATGTCAAGCAATCCCCCGGCTGTCCGTTTTGTAAATTCCGCCCTTTTACAATGGGCCAAGAGGAGGCTGCCCTATGAATAAAATACTCTCCCTCACCCGCCGGTGTGTGGAGGATTACGATATGATAAGCGCCGGAGACCGGATCGGGGTAGGGGTGTCTGGAGGCAAGGATTCCCTGATGCTGATGGTGGCTCTGGCCAAGCTGCGGGAGTTTTACCCCGTCCCCTTCACGGTGGAGGCCTTTACCTTAGATATGGGCCACGCCGAGGGTGTGGAGCCCCTGGATTTTTCTCCAATCCAGAGGCTGTGCCGGGAACTGGAGATACCTTATACCATACTGAGCAGCGAAATCCAGCACATTATTTTTGACGTCCGGAAGGAGAAAAACCCCTGTTCCATGTGTGCCAAGATGCGGCGGGGGGCGCTCCACGCCGCCCTACAGGAGCGGGGAATCGCTAAGATTGCTCTGGGCCACCACTACGACGACGCGGTGGAGACCTTCTTCCTGTCCCTGATTTTCGAGGGGCGGCTGTCCTGTTTCCAGCCTGTCACCTATCTGGACCGGACGGGCATCACCCAGATTCGCCCCTTGCTCTACTGCGGGGAAAATCTCATCCGCCACACTGCCCAGCGGCTGGAGCTGCCCGTGGTGGAAAACCGCTGTCCCGCTGACGGGAACACCAGGCGCCAGGAAATCAAAGAGCTGATCTACGAATTGCAGGGCCGGTATTCCGGGTTGAAGGCCCGGACATTTGGCGCCATGCAGCGGCTGCCTTTGCCCGCGTGGGAGCCTGTGGAACACCGCCGCCGGCCGCTGCCGGAGGAACTGGAGGAGTAAAGAGATGAAAAAGAGGATATCCCACATTCTGTTGGCCGTACTGCTGCTGGTCAGCCTGACCGGCTGCGGCCAGCCCCCGGAGGGGAGCAGCTTTGAGGTCCATTTTATTGACGTGGGCCAGGCCGACTCCGCTCTGGTCATCTGCGATGGGCACTATATGCTCATCGACGGCGGAAACGCCGAGGACTCCGACCTGGTGTACTCCTACTTGGAGCGCCACGGGGCGAAGCATCTGGACTATATGGTGGCCAGCCACGCCCACGAGGACCATATCGGCGGCCTGGCCGGCGCGCTGAACTATGCCTCGGTGGACGTTGCCTACTGCCCAGTGACGGAGTATAGCTCCAAGGTCTTTCAGAATATGGTAAAGTACCTGGATGAACAGGGAAAATCCATTACCGTGCCCGCGCCGGGCGACAAATTTGACCTGGGATCCGCCCATGTGGAAATTTTGGGGCCGGTGAAGGAGTATGACGATACCAATAACACCTCCATCGTTCTGCGCATTGACTATGGAAGCACCTCTTTCCTGTTCACCGGGGATATGGAGACCCCCGCCGAGCGGGATCTGATTGATTCCGGGGCCGATTTGAAGGCCACCGTTCTGAAGACGGGGCACCACGGCAGCGACACCTCCACCGGCTACCAGTTTTTGCGGGAGGTTATGCCCAAGTACGCCGTCATCTCAGTGGGGGAGGGGAACAGCTACGGCCACCCCTCTGACGAGGTGCTCAGCCGCCTCCGGGACGCGGGAACAGAGGTCTACCGCACCGATATGCAGGGCCATGTGATTGCGGAGAGCGATGGAAAGACGGTTGCCTTCCGCACCGAAAAGGAGGCGGATGTGGCTACCAATCCCACCGAGCGCCCCAAGCTCCAGATTTACATAGGCAACAGCAGTACGAAAAAATTCCATCTGCCCGACTGCGCCTCTGCCAAGAACATCCAGGAGGAGAACAAGGAGGTCTTTCTGGCCCGACTCCAGGCTGTGCTGGCCGGATATGAGCCCTGTGGCCGGTGCAAACCGTAAAAAATCAGGTTTTGTTGCAGGAGCTGTTGGCTTTTGGGCTGATATGTGATATGATAAGCTGCCCGCTGGAAGAGTCTGTGCTGCTGACAGAGAGGACATAGCCTATGAACAAGTATTCTTTCTCCGTATTTCCCAACGAGAATTTTCTGGATTTGCGGTTGTACCAGTACGGCTGGGAGCAGTGTACGCCTCTGCACTCCTTCGGCCCCTATGTGCGCAACCACTACCTGTTTCACTATGTCATTTCCGGGCAGGGGACTTTAGATTCCAATGACCAGGACGGGGTGACGCACAGGCACCGGCTGAAGGAGAACCAGGGGTTTCTGATCTGCCCCAACCAGGTTACCACATACAGTGCCCACGAGAGCGACCCATGGAAATATGTGTGGCTGGAATTTGACGGCCTGCGGGTGGCGGAATATCTGGACAAGGCGGGCCTGGATTTCTCTCAGCCCATCTACCATCCGCAGACTCCGGACTAGGGCCGGGCGGTGGGGGATACCATGTTTTACATCGCCAGCCACCAGGAGCAGTCGCCCCTCCACTTGATTGGGCACCTGTGCCTCTTCCTGGACGGGCTGATTCAGTCCTCTTCCACCCGGCGGGAGCTCCACGGCGGGCAGCTGCGGGACTTCTATATTCAGGAGGCCATCACCTATATGGAGCACAACTACCCCCGGGAGATCACCATAGAGGATCTGGCCGGGGTGTGCAAGCTGAACCGCAGCTATTTCAGCAAACTGTTTCGCGACAGCATGGGCTGTCCGCCCCAGGAGTTTCTGATCCGCCTGCGCATGAGCAAGGCGGCGGAGCTGATGCAGTGTACCGCCAACTCCATCGGGGATATCGCCTTCATGTGCGGCTATCCCAACCAGCTCCATTTTTCCCGGGCGTTTAAAAAGCGCTACGGTCTGTCGCCCCGGGAGTGGAGGGCCGAAAATCAGATTTTGAAAAAGCAGTAGCCCGGGGCCGCCGCGCTCCCGGGAAAAAGGAGAGAGCTATGAAAGAACTGACGCCTCAGCTGATCCACTCTTTGAAGCACTATTCCAGGGAGGATTTTTCCAAGGACCTGGTCTCCGGCGTGATCGTGGCCATCATCGCCCTGCCCCTGTCCATCGCCTTGGCTCTGGCCTCGGGGGTGTCGCCAGAGCAGGGGCTGTATACCGCCATTGCGGCCGGTTTTCTCATCTCCGCTCTGGGGGGCAGCAAGGTACAGATTGCCGGCCCCACCGCCGCCTTCGCCACCATTGTGGCGGGCATCGTGGCCCGGAATGGCATGGATGGCCTGGCGGTGGGCACTATTCTGGCGGGCATTATGCTGGTGTTGATGGGGGTGCTGCGCATGGGCAGCATGATTAAGTTTATCCCCTACACCATTACCACCGGCTTTACCGCCGGCATCGCCGTGACCATCCTCATCGGCCAGCTGAAGGACTTTTTCGGCCTCACCTTCACCTGCTCCCCGGTGGAGACCATGGAGAAGGTGGATGAGGTGGTACACACCTTCCACACTGTCAACTGGGCCGCCGTAGGGGTGGGATGTCTGGCGTTGGCCATTTTGATCATCTGGCCTAAGATTTTTAAAAAGATTCCCGCCTCCTTGATCGCGGTTCTTGTCACCGCAGGAGCTGTAAAGTTGTTTTCCCTGCCGGTGAACACCATCGGCGAGCTGTACACCATTTCCAGCGCGCTGCCTCGGTTCACCCTGCCCGCCGTCTCCTATGAGACGGTGGCGGCGGTGCTCCCGGACGCCTTCACCATCGCGGTGCTGGCGGCCATCGAGTCCCTGCTGTCCGCTGTGGTGGCCGACGAGATGATCGGTTCCCGGCACAACTCCAACATGGAGCTGGTGGCCCAGGGGGTGGGCAACGCCGCTTCCGCCCTCTTTGGGGGCATCCCCGCCACCGGGGCCATCGCCCGGACGGCGGCTAATATCAAAAACGGCGGCCGGTCCCCGGTGGCAGGGATGGTCCACGCCGTGGTGCTGCTGCTGGTGCTGGTGTTGCTCATGCCTTACGCCGCCCTGATCCCCATGCCCTGCATCGCCGCAATTTTGTTCCAGGTGGCCTATAACATGAGCGGCTGGCGTACCGTGGTACAGGTGGTGCAGCACTCCCCCAAAAGCGACATGGCCGTGTTGGCGGTCACCTTCTTCCTCACCGTGGTCTTCGACCTGGTGGTGGCCATCGCCGTGGGGCTGTCCCTGGCCTGCCTGCTGTTTATGAAGCGGATGGCCGATGTGGCCACGGTGGAGGAGTGGGACTATGTGGAGGACACCGGGGATGACCAGGGCCGGCTGAAGCCCGTGCCCTCCCATGTGATGGTCTATGAGTTTACCGGCCCTCTGTTCTTCGGCGCGGCGGACAAGATTCCCCACATCGAGCGAAACACCGGCCGCCATGTTTTGATTTTGCGGATGCGCTCCGTCCCCGCGGTGGACATCACCGCCCTGAACAGCCTGCGGCGGCTCTATGTGGAGTGCGAGGAGAAAGGCATCAAGGTGCTGTTTTCCCATGTGAACGAGCAGCCCATGTCAGTACTGAAAAAGTCCGGCTTATATGACCTGGTGGGGGAGGAGAACTTCGTTCCCAACATCGACGCCGCCCTGGAGCGGGCGGCGGGGATCGGCGTGTAGAATAAGAGCCCTCCGGCTGGCCGGAGGGCTCTTATAGTTTACATAATGCGTGAAGCTCTTTCGATTGAAGGATGCGAACGCTGCGGTAGCCCAGCTCCACCCAGCCCGCTCGGGCAAATTCCCCTAGCACCCGGCTTACTGTCACCCGGCTGACGGAGACGGCGGCGGCAATGTCCTCCTGGGTGCAGAAGGCGGTTCCGGCCCGGTCGGCCAGGGTAAGCAGATAGTTGGCCACCCGCCACCGGGCGGGGCGGAAGGCCATCTGGTCCACCTGCCCGGACAGCAGCCGCACGGTTCGGGCCAGATACTTCATCATAGCCAGGGCCAGTTCCGGGTTTTGGGCGAACTGCTGGGTGACCAGCTCCCGATCGATGGGCACGATCTCGCAGGGGGTCAGCGCCATCGCCGAGGACACTCGGGGCAGTTCGTCGAAGAAGGACGCCTCCCCGAAGAGGCTCCCGGCGCGGTATACGTTCAGCACCCGTTCTGCTCCATCCTCCGACTGGAGGAAGCTTTTCACCTGGCCTGTTTTCAGATAGTAGAAGCAGGTGGCGCTGGTGTCCTGCAAATAGATGAGATAGCCCGGGGAGCAACGCACCGGCGGACGGCTTTTGGCAAAGGCCTCCCAGATCCCGGCGGGAAAGTCCAGCTCGTGGTTCACAGGCACGCCCCCTCGATCTTGAAGTTTTCCCGGACAAGGGCGGCGGCGCTGGTCAGCAGCAGGGGCGCGCCGCCGCGGAAGCGGGTCAGCAGAAGCCCCTGGTCCGTCATTCGCGGCTGATGATACCAGCTGTCCAGAAGGGCATATCGGGGGCGGGACAACTCGATCACAACGCT
>JAAWLY010000125.1 GCA_022798155.1 Lawsonibacter sp.
GGGCCACCCGGAGGCTGGCGGAGGAGAGGGGGCGCAGGTTGGCAATCGCCCCCTCCTGTAAATGGGCAGTGCCGCACAGGCCCAGACGATGCCCGCCAGGGCAGGTGAGATAGCCCCGGCGAAGCTGGTCCAGCACCGCGTGAAGAGAGGCGTGGCTGGCGATTTCCACCAGCTGCTCCAGCTCTCCCGGCTCCACCGGGCGCTCTCCCAGGGGGCGTTCCCCCTCTGGGAACACCACTGTCATGGGCCAGCCCGCCCGGAGGCGCAGCTCTTCCGCCCTGGCCTGCTCCGCCGGCGACAGACAGAGGGCCTCCCGACGCAGCCGCTGGGGCAGCACCTGCACCGCCTGCTGGTATGCCCGGGCTCCCTGTTCCATGCCTGTCCACCTCCTTTGCCCCAATTCTATGGGGACAGGCCCGGGAATAGAACCGGAATTTGAAAATCTCTCCGCCTTGCATTGACCGGCGTTCTATGGTACAATTCCAAATATGAAGTTTCCAGGAGGTCGTTTCCGATGGAGAAGCGTGTTTGTTATGTAGTAGGGGCGCTGTCCCTGTCCCCCTCTCTCCGGCCCTGCCCCGCCGCCGGCGACTATGTGATCGCTGCTGACCGGGGATATGACGCGCTTATGGCCTATGGCGTAACCCCCGACCTGGCGGTGGGCGACTTTGACTCCCTGGGTTACACCCCCAACCACCCTAACGTGATTTCGCTGCCTGTGGAGAAGGACGACACGGATATGCTCTTCGCCCTGCGCCGGGGGCTGGAGCTGGGTTACCGCCGGTTTGTGCTGCTGGGGGGCGTGGGAGGGCGCCTGGAGCACACCCTGGCCAACCTCCAGCTGCTGGACTGGCTGACTCTCCGGGGGGCCCAGGGCTTTCTGGCGGGAGAAAAGACGGCGGCCACCTGCCTGCGGGACGGGCAGGCCATCTCCTTCCCGCCGGAGCTGTCCGGCTTTCTGTCCGTGTTCTGCAACAGCGGAAGGGCGGAGGGGGTCACTCTGGAGGGGCTGAAATATCCCCTGGAGCGCTATACCCTCACCGGCGATTTTCCTCTGGGGGTGAGCAACGAATTTCTCGGCCGGCCGGCCCAGGTGTCGGTGGAGCGGGGCAGTCTGCTCCTGCTGTGGGAGGAGAAGGGGAACTTCTATTCCCAGCTGCCGAAACTATGGGCGGAATAGGGCTCACATGTGGTAATTCTGACGGCCCCCGGTTCTTGACATTCCGCTGAAACGATGACATAATAGGGGTGCTTAAAACAGCCCGCCTCCGGGGCTGCCGGAGGCGGGAATATAAGGAGGCAGTTGTACTATGGGCGATAAAATTAGACGGATCGGCGTGCTGACCAGCGGCGGCGACGCCCCGGGCATGAACGCGGCGGTCCGGGCCGTGGTACGCACGGCAGTGGGCCAGGGCATCGAGTGTATCGGCATCCGGCGGGGCTGGAGCGGCCTGATTACCAGCGACTTTGTCCGGCTGGACGGCGCCAGCGTCAGCCGTATCATCAACCGCGGCGGCACGATTCTGTATACCGCCCGGAGCCTTGAGTTCATGGAGGAGGAGGGCCGGGCCAAGGCTCTGGCCACCTGCAAGCTGCTGGGCCTGGACGGCATTGTGGCCATCGGCGGCGACGGCACCTTCCGGGGAGCGCTGGCCATCTCCCGCCAGGCCGCCAAAGACGGCATGGACCTCCAGGTGGTGGGCATCCCCGCCACCATCGACAACGACATTGGCTGCTCCCACTATACCATCGGCTTCGACTCCGCCTGCAACACCTGCATCGAGTGCATCGACAAGCTGCGGGACACCATGCAGTCCCACGAGCGCTGCTCCGTGGTAGAGGTTATGGGCCGCCACGCCGGCTATCTGGCCCTGTATGTGGGCATCTCCGTAGGGGCTACCGCGGTACTCATCCCCGAGCGGCCGGTGGACTTTGAGCAGGATGTGATTGAAAATATCCGCCGGGCCCGTCTGGCGGGCACCACCCACTATATGATCGTGGTGGCCGAGGGAGCCGGCAAGGCCTTCTATATCGGCCAGCAGATCCACGAGACCATCGGCATCGACCCCCGGGTCACCGTGCTGGGCCACATCCAGCGGGGCGGCGCCCCCACCGCCCGGGACCGGGAGACCGCCAGCCGCATGGGCTATCTGGCCGTCCAGGCCCTGGCCGGGAAGAAGGGCAACCGCATTGTGGCCATCGTAGACGGCCGGACCGTCGATCTGGATATGGAGGAGGCCCTGGCCATGACCAAGACCTTCCAGATGGACCGGTACGACATTCTGGAGGCCCTGACCAACAACGGGGTCAGCCACATTTAAGCAGCACAGCGCCCGGACGGAATTTCCGCCCGGGCGTTTTTTGGCTCTACTCTATAGGGGCGGATAATATCCGACCCTACATCTCGCTCAGCAGCTGCTCCAGCTCTTCCCCAGAGAAGTGGTACGCCCGGTCGCAGAATTGGCACGTCAGCTCCGCCTGGCCCTGCTCCGCGATCAGCTCGGACAGCTCCTTCCGTCCCATGCTGATTAGCGCCCGGGCCACCCGCTCCCGGGAGCAGTAACAGCGGTACTCCACCGGGTGCTTTTCCAGAATCTCCAGCTCAAAGTCCTTCAATACTGCCCGCAGTAGCCCCTCCCCATCCAGGCCCTCTGCCAGAGCGTGGCTGACGGAGACCATGCCGTGTACGCCGGCCTCGATCTTTTCGATCATGTCCTCGCCGGCCCCGGGGAGAAGCTGGATGATATAGCCTCCGGCGGCGGTGACGCTCTGGTCCAGCCCCACCAGCACCCCCAGGGCGCAGGCGGTGGGGATCTGTTCACTCTCCACAAAGTACATGGCCAGATCGTCGGCAATCTCTCCGGAGAACAGGCCAACGGAACCCACATAGGGCTCCTTCAGGCCGATGTCTTTGATGACGGTGAGGGTGCCCTCCGTCCCCACAGCCCGGCCCACGTCCAGCTTGCCGGGGCGCTGTTCCATCAGCTCCACCTGGGGGTTCTGGACATAGCCCCGGACGTTGCCCTCCCAGTCCGAGACGGCCAAAATGGTGCCCAGGGGCCCGCCCCCTTTGATTTGCAGGGTGAGCGCCCCTTTCTCCTCCTTCAGCATGTCCCCCATCAGGGAGGCCCCCATCAGGGTGCGGCCCAGGGCGGCGGTGGCCATGGGGAGCAGCTTGTGGATGTTCCGGGCCCGCTCCACAATATCCCGCCCTGTGACAGCCGCCGCCTTGACCAGGCCGTCGCTGGTAATCGCTCTGACAATTTCGTTGCTCATCGGTTATGCGTCCTTTCTCGCGGTAAAAAAGATGCGCTGCTCCTCCGCCCTGGGCGGACGCAGCTTTCGATCGCCAAAGGCCTTCACATTCCGAAAGCCCGCCTGCTCCAGCATGGTGGTCAGCTCAGGCACGGCATAGGCCCGCTCCCGGTGCAGCTCCTCCCCCCGCTCCCACTGGCCGGTGGCCCGGTTCAACCGGAAGATATCCATAAAATAGGAGCAGATTTTCCGGGAGTACTCCGTGCGCCACACGCAGTAGGTGTCCTCCGTCTCATCCAGAAACACCTGGCCGTCCAGTCCCTCCAGCTTGGCGGGGGAGTTGACGTCAAAGAGGAACAGTCCTCCGGGGGTCAGGAACAGGTGGATTCGTTCAAAGGCCTTCGCCAGTTTTTTGGGATCGGTGACGTAGTTGACGCTGTCCAGGCAGCAGACGCAGGCATCTACCGTGCCGTACAGGTCCAGCTTCTCCATGCTCTGGCACAAAAAGATGGGCTCGACGGGAGCAATGCCCCGGTTTTTCTCCGCCGCCTCCGCCAGCATCTCCGGCGAACGGTCCACCCCGATCATCTCGTAGCCCCGCAGGGCCAGCTCCCGGGTGAGAGAGCCGGTGCCACAGGCCAGGTCCAGTACGGTGTTTCCCGGCAGAGGATTTTTCCGAAAATGGGTTTCGATGTAGTCCGCCCAGGCGGGGTAGTTTACGTCGTAGGTAAGCCTGTCGTAGCAGCCGGCCAGAATGTCGTAGCTGCTCATTCTTCCGACTCCCGCAGGCGGGGGATAACCGCCTTATAGCCCCCCGCCCCGTAGTGCAGACAGCGGTTGACCCGGCTGATGGTGGCGCTGGAGGCCCCGGTTTTCTCCAGAATCTCGCTGTAAATCAGGCCCTTGTCCAGCAGGATCGCCACGTCAACGCGCTGGGCCATGGCCTTTAATTCAGAGACAGTACACAGATCTTCCAGGAAACGGCGGCACTCTTCCTCGTCCTGGATGCTGACGATGGCCCGGTACAGGGCGTCACTGCTCTGCTTGTCTAAAAATTTTGACATATCGCTATTCCTGCCTCTCTGCGGTTTTCCTCTATTTTAACACACTGACTTAGAAAAGTAAACTTAAAAAAGCAAAGAAAACCGGGCGTTCCAAGGAGAAACACCTTCCGCAAGCCGCCGCATAGGATGGAGAAACAAGGACAGGAGGCGCTGAAATGGAGGAGAGCGGACAGGTGTGCGTACAGTGGGAGGAGCGGCGGCGCGCTATGACTCTGGAGGGGGAGCCGGTGCTGGAGTTCTCCCTGTCATGGCCCCGGATTGAGGGGGGCGGCCTGGGAGGCAGGTGGATCAGCCGGTACTATGCCCGTCTGGCCCAAAGCTGGCACCGGCGATGGGAGCGGGAGATCTATTGGCAGGCCTGTCTGGATCTGGCCGCCCGGCGGCAGGCGGCCCGACCCTTCGCACCCTGGCGGGGGGAGCTGTCCGGCCAGACCGTCCTGCTCCGGGACGGCCTGCTCAGCCTGCGGTTTTCCGGGCTGGAGGTCCGGGGGGACGGCCGTCCCCTCCGGGTCCGCTGGGGGGAGGTGTGGAACCTCCGGGAGGGGGCGCCCGCCCCCTTAAAAACCCTGTTTCCCGGGGAGAGGGGCTGGCGCGGCCGGCTGTGGCAGGCCCTGGTTCGCCAGGGGGAAGCTCTCCGTCAGGGGGGCGGGTGCTTCCTGGACGGCGACTGGGTGAAAAAGGCTCGGGCCGCCCACCCTCTGCGGGATTGGTGCCTGACGGAGACGGGGGTGGAGGTCTGCCTGCCCCAGTGCGCCGCCGCCCCCGCCGCCGAGGGGTGCCCGGTGTTCTCCCTCCCCCTGGGGCCGGACTGACAGAAGGAGCGGACGCCGCAGAAACGGCGTCCGCTCCTCTTCCTGTATTCTCCCGCCCAGAGAGCGGGGACACATCTTTAAAATCTGTGTACCCACCCGGACAAAAACCACACAGGCAAAAGCCATGTGAGCAGATAGATCAGCAGGCTCAGGGGGGACAGAGAGGTGTATGCCCCCACTGAGGTGAGATACGCGCACAGCAACATCCCCAGCGCGGAGCCGGCGCAGCACAGCCAGGCCCCCAACCGGGTGGCCCAGCGCAGCCGCTTGGCGGCTGTGATGGACTCGGAGAAGGGGAGCAGCCCCTCCCGGCACAGCAGAGCGGCCAGGGTGCCGTTGTGCTCCTGGTCCGGATCGGACAGCTCCCGGCGGCGCTCAATAGGGGGAAAGGCCATCTTGTCCGCCGCCAGCTTGAAGCGCTGCTGGAGCATGGCGGGGATTAGGTTAAAGTCCCGGGTGGCCAGCACCGGCCCCACCCGCTCCATCATCAGGGACTCCAGGGCGGGAAACACGGTGTCGGGCAGGTTGTAGCTCAGGGCAAAGATGCCGGCCAGCTCTCTGTCGATGGCGCAAAAGACGGCGCTCTTCACATTCAGGCCCTGGGGCAGCTTTATTTTCATCAACTTCATAAAGGCGGCGGAGCCCACCAGCACCTGCTCTCCCCGGATGTTGGCCGACAGCCCGCCTCCCTCGTGACAGACCAGGGCGCTGGCGTTGCGCATCAGCCCGCCCATGGAGCGGAGCTGGTCATGGAAGAGCTTTTCCAGTCCGCTGCCCGAGTCGCGGATCAGGGTGGCGGTGTAGGCCACCACCCGCTCGGCGGGGAAGTTGCCTATTACCTTAAAGCCGTTCAGCTCCACATAGCCCGGGGGAAACAGGTCGCCGTCGGTAATCAGCACCCGGTCCCCCCTCCGGGAACAGGCCACGCCCGGCCAGCCGGCCAGAGCGGCCCCGCTGGGGGTCAGGCGGCGGGCCACCTTGTGGACGGCGCGGCCATAGGCCAGAGAGCCGCCGAAGGCGGCGGTGGCGGTAAACAGGGCGGACAGAGCCCACAGCAACCGCTCGGGGTGGTCCCCCCCGGTGGAGGCCAGCACGGCAAAGCAGATGTCGCCCAGCAACAGCAGGGGACATACCCGGCGGAAAATGCGCTGGGCGCCGTCGTCCGACTGGATCTGACTGCCGAAGTCCTCCCAGTCCCCCGACCACTTGCAGTAGGTGTCCCGGTCATTCCACTTCCCCTGGTCCAGGGTAACCCGGTAGGGGGACGAGGCGGCACAGGCGGTGCGGCAGGACAGCCGCAGGGCGCAGCGCTTGTGGTA
>JAAWLY010000126.1 GCA_022798155.1 Lawsonibacter sp.
GGCTCATCAGTACAGAGAACACGACCGTCACCACCAAGGCTGGCCTGAAGCGCAACGGCAATCTGCTCTACACCATCCGCCCGATCCAGCTGGCGCTCGATCAGTTCTACGAACAACAGTTGGCGCGGATAGATGTGGCTGCTAAACGTCAGCGAATCGCAACGGCACTCGCACTTCGCAGTGACAGTGCGCACTCAGCGTGACAGCCTGTGTGCCGCTGTGGAGCCTCGCTGATGCCCGGAGGGTAACAAGCCGCCAATCATAACCAAACCGCAACCCAGCGCAGCGGTTGCGGTTTGGAGAGGAGGAACAGCGAAGTGAATGAGCCTTGTCGCTTGTGGCGAGGCGAATGATACGGAGCTTGTGACGACGAGAACCGGGGGGTCGAAAAAAGTGCAGGATAAAGGCCGGGGGTCATTTTTCACCCCCTGGAGTCAAGTCGGGGGTCAGTTTTTTCTCTGTCTTTACAGCCGCCGCAATACTGGCGGGTCAAGGCGGGGGTATACGCAGATTCTGCGCCGCAAAACAAAGAATAAAAGTCCTCGAAAAAAGTAGTAGCTATTCCTGGCAAAGTGTGGTATGTGTTGGCGTTGCAGAATCGGAGAAAGGAGATGATACTCATGGCAAAACGCAGACCGTCCGGCGACGGCATGGTTCGCAAACGTAACGATGGACGCTGGGAGGGGCGCATCGTGGTGGGCCACAAGGAGAACGGCGAGTCCATCTTCCGCTACGTCTATGCTCCTACGCAGAAAAAACTGTCTACAAAGCTCCGCCAGCACATCGACAGCTACCAGGGGGCCGACCTGACGGAGCAGAGCCGGATGACCTTGAGCGAGTGGCTTGACAAGTGGCTGGAGAACATGGCAGATACTCTGCGGCCCAACGCACTGAGGAACTACCGCAGCTATATCGAGAACCATATCAAGCCCGGCCTGGGCGATAAACAGTTGGCCCGGATCACTCCAAAAGATGTACAGCAGTTCAACGAGAAGTTGAGTGACAGTCTAGCCAGTGGTACGGTGCGCCGTATCCACACCACGCTCCACGGTGCGCTGAAAGCGGCGCAGCAGGCTCACCTGATCGCCAGCAATCCGACCGAACAGATCATCGCTCCCAGGTTCAGCTATGGAGCGAAACAAATCCTGACGGACAAGCAGTTGGATGTGTTCATGAAGGTCATCGCAGAGGATGAAATCTGGTGTAACTTCTTCTACACAGAACTGACCACTGGCCTGCGGCGGGGTGAGATCTGCGGGCTCAAGTGGGAAGACTTCGATGAGGTTGCTGGCACGCTGAAAGTCTGCCGCACTGTCTACCGGGAAACTGGCGGCGGGCTGACTGCTGGAGACACCAAAACCTATGCGGGTACTCGAAGGATCGTGCTGCCTGCCAGTACAGTACAGGTCCTCCACGAGCGGAAAAAGTCCGCGCTGACTGAGTGGATATTCCCCAACCCGCTGAAGCCGGAACAACCTACCAATCCTGGCTCCGCATACCGCCGGTTGAAGGTTCTGCTGAAGCGGGCCGGTCTCCCGAACATTCGCTTCCACGATAAGAGTCATCCTTATGCACTAAATTTTTTCTGGGGCATAATGGGTTATTTGGAGCCCTCTATTCAATAAACTTCTTATTTTCTCTTATATTTCGCTTGCGTTTTTGCTTAAATCGTGATAATATGGATATAATATTGATAATCGCGATATCGGAGGTGCGTGATGAAATACGAGGAAAGTTCTGTTCTGGAGTTGAAGGAACAAATCAACACAGATTTCAAAAAAGAGATTATAGCTTTTGCAAACACAGATGGTGGAGAAATATATGTAGGCGTAGCACGGGATGGTTCTATTACTGGCGTGGAGGACACAGAGGCAGAAATGGAGAAAATCGGAGATATGATCCGTGATGGGATCAGGCCAGATCTGACTGCCTATACCTCTATCGAACGAATGGAGGAAAGTGGGAAGCCGCTGATCCGCGTGTTCGTATCCCGAGGTTTAAAGCGTCCATACCATCTGACCGATAAGGGCTTGAAGCCCACAGGCGTCTTTGTTCGTCATGGAGTATCCTCTGTACCTGCTACTGATGAAGCCATCCGTCAGATGTTGAAAGAAAGCGATGGGACAGCCTTTGACAAAGCCCGGTCTATCAATCAGGAATTGACGTTTACCTATGCTGGGAATACCTTTCAAGAGCGCCAGATTTCTTTTGATGAGGCCCATAAACGCACGTTGGGGCTTCTTGATGCAGACGGTTATTATACGAATGCAGCGCTGCTGCTTTCTGACCAGTGCGGACATATCATCCGTTGTGCTGTCTATGAGGGGACAGGAAAAAGTAAGTTCAAAACCCGCAAAGAATTTTCCGGTTCCATTTTGAAGCAATTGGATGATACATTTTCCTTTTTGTCGCTGAACAACAACCTGCGCTCCACTTTTGACGGCTTGCGGCGAATCGACCATACCGACTATCCAGAAGAGGCTCTGCGTGAAGCGCTTTTGAATGCTGTTGTGCATCGGGACTACGACTACTCAGGCAGTATCATTATCAATATTTATGATGATCGGATAGAGTTCATATCCTTGGGCGGTCTGGTGAAAGGTCTGACACTCAAGGATATTAAGGGTGGCGTATCTCAACCGCGTAATACGGTGGTTGCCAACATTTTTTATCGCCTTGAACTAATCGAAAGCTATGGCACTGGGATTCAAAAAATGCTGGAAAGCTATGCCGGCTGTAGGGTTGGGCCGGAATTTATGCCTGCCCCAGCCTCCTTTGTTGTAATACTTCCAAACCGGAACGTGGAGAACAGCCCGGCGGATGATCTTGACTTGAGCCGGGAGGAACGAGTTTTGCGGTTGCTTGCCGAGCGCGGCTCGGTCTCCCGCAAAGAGGTGGAGCAGCTTTTGGGGTGTTCCTCTTTCCCGGCCAATCAAATCTTGAAGATCCTGTTGGAGCAGCAGCGGATCGTCAAAACAGGTGCCGCCCGAGGAACAAGGTATATCTTAAAAACAAGAGATTGATTCCAGCGAAAAGAGCGCAGAGAAACTGTCGTCAAGGATAGTTCCCGGCGCTCTTTTTCCCTGTCTAAAGCATTGCCTGCTTTGTCGGGCGAACTGTCATAACCGAATGGAATTTTACAGGAAACGGTGGATTAAAGGGCAGGGCACTAAGCCCTGCCCCTTAATCCGAATGACATTGCTTCGCAAAGGGAGACTTTTTTTACTCCTCCTCATACAGCTCCGGGCGGAATACCCCATCCTCCCCCCGGCTCCAGGCGGTGCCGGTCTCGGAGTCCAGCAGGGGGATCACATCCGGGTCGTAGTTGCAGATGGTGTTCAGGGCGTAGATGCCGGAGCGGTCCGGGTCGTCCATATAGGCGCCGCTCTCATCCCCGGCGGTGAAGCGCCAGCCGCTGTCCCAGGCCTCGTCCCCGGGGTCGGGCTCCTCCCGCCAGCAGTAGCCCACGGGCGCTCCGTCCACCACAATCCGGTCGGTGGCGATGCAGCCCTGGGGGCCCTCCCCCTCATAGACCTGCTTCAGCTCCTCCCGGGGGATGGCAAACCGCTTTTGGGGCAGGTCGCCGCAGACGCTCTCCCGGCGGATATCCACCACCCGCAGCTGGTCCGGGGCAAACCGCTCCAGCAGCTCCTGGGCGCTGTGGTAGAGCTTGAACTGCATCTCCTCGAAGGTGAGGGGAATCATCTGGTAGAAGTTCACCTCGTCCCCGCCGGGGAGGGGGCAGCACACCGCGTCCCTGTCAAAGCCCTGGGGCTCCGTGAGGACCAGGCCGCACAGCCTGGTGTTGTCGGCGAAGGGGGCGTCGTCCGGGTTGGCGATGGTGTGGCCCCAGCCCAGCCAGCCGCCCTCCTGGATGGGCAGCCGGGCCAGAATCTTCAGCCAGCGGATGGGCCAGTACCACTCCTCCTCGTCCCTGCCAACCTTCCAGTCCGGGGGCAGGGTGACGATGATCTCCGCCCGCTCCAGCTTCTTCTCGGCCAGCTCCTCGGGCACATTCATCCGGTGGGCCCCCATGCCGAAGGTGGACAGGACGTAGTAGTTCCGCTCCGGGATGGGCTTCATGATGTAGATGTCCACATGGATGTCGGGGGAGACGATCTCGTGGAACACGTTGTCGCAGGGACCGAAATACCGCTCCAGGTGGGCCTCCACCGCCTTCCAGTCCTCCTCGGTATACATCTCCGGGTTACACTCCCGGGCGACGATGTACGTCTCGCACTCCTGGATGAAAAACCTGGTGTCCTCATCCTCCGGGTCCAGCTCCAGGGCCTTTTGGAAGCAGGGCAGGGCCTCCTTCTCCCGGTCCTGGTAGAACAGGGAGTAGCCCAGCCGGTAGTGCCACAGGGGGTCGTCCGTCCCCTCCACCTCCACGGAGCGCAGCAGCTCCTCCGCCTTTTTCAGCTGAGACTGGCAGCCCTCCTGGTCCGGGTCGGCAATGTTGTTATAGGCCCGGGCCAGCTGACAGGTGAGGTTGTAGTCCAGGGTTTGGGTGCTTCTCAGGTCCTCCAGGCAGTCGATAATCTTCTGGTACTCGCCCTCCTGGTGCCACTGCTCCAGGCGGGATAAAAAGTCGTTCATCGTGTAAATCCCCTCTCGGCTTTTGTAGGGGCGGACATTGTCCGCCCGCAATTTATGGGCCATGCGCGGAGCATACGGGCGGATCATATCCGATCCTACGGGGTCAGAACTCGATTTTCAGGGACATGCCCTCCACGTTGAACCCCTCGGACCGGGTGATGTGGAGCTTCTGCTCGGCGGTATAGCCCAGGGTCTCCCCGTCGTGGAGGGTGACATCCTGGTCGATGATGTAGCCCGACACGTTGAGCAGCAGCTCGTGGACCTCATTGGGGGGCCGCTGGCTGTCCCGAATCTCCAGCTCGTCCCTGCCGAAGGCCCGCAGGCCGTTGGTCCAGCCGCAGACCCCCTTCTCATACCGGACCAGCCCCACAAAGACCAGGTCCAGCAGGGGCAGGTGGCCCTCCTTCAGGTCCTCTGAGACCTGGATAAAGTAGTCGGGCAGCCAGACGGTGCCGTTGGTGTACACCCCCAGGGCGTTGGGGGCCTTGAGCAGGGTGGCCACCAGCTTCACATACAGCTCCCCCATCTGGCGGCGGGTGCGGCCCTGGCTCATCTGGTCCAGAATTGCCACCAGCACATGGGCCCTGTGGGCCTTGGCGGCAGCCACCGCCTTCTCCTTGTCCATAAAGTTGCTGTTGGCCCAGTACTCCGCCTCCCCCTCGGGGACGGGGAAGTCCATCAGGGAGACAGCCACCGTCATCCCGTCGGCCTCGAAGACCGCCACCGTATTATCATCATTGGCGCCGGCCTGCTCCCCGTCCTCCGGGGGGTAGTCGATGCCCCAGTCGGCCTTCAGCTGGGCCTTGAAGGCCTCCGGGTCCCACTCCTGGGTGGACAGCAGCACGAAGCCGGAAAAGGGCCCGGCGGAGGCCTGCCGCTCCGTCTCCTCCCTGGCCCGGTCCATCCAGTACTGGCGGATCATCTCCACCATGGCCTGGCACTTCTCCAGGGCATCGGCGGGGTCGTAGGGCTCCATCTGGCTGAAGGTGTGGCCGCAGGGCTCCAGGGTCTCCCCGTCCTCAAAGCCGCACACCCCCACCAGCCACTTGCCCAGCAGAGATTTTTTGTACTTGAGGATGTAGTAGTGCTGATCGTGGAGGTCAAACTCCCCCGCAATCTCAATTTTAGCCGGGGCCTTGCCCAGCTCCTGGGGGTGGGCAAGCCACTCCCGCATGGTCTCCAGCGCTGCTTCCTGCTGTTTTGTCATGAAAATCACTCCTTCTGTGCCTGTATGGTTTCTCTCTGGGCGGCGCCGCTGACCACTGAGATTTGTCCGATCAGCTCCGCCGTCGGACCCAGGTCCAGGGCGCTGCCGCAGGTGACGGTAATCAGGTACAGGGCGGGGCCGGTGATGACCTCACACACGGCCTGGTAGAGCCGCTCGCCCTCCTCCCATATCTCCCGCCAGCCCCAGCGGAGCCTGCCGCCCTTCAGCGCCCGGCCCTCCACGCCGTTGAGGGCGTTCAGGTTGTCGGTAAAATGGGCGTCCCCCTCCCGCGTCCGGTAGGCGCTCACCCGCCAGACGGGGCTGTCGTCCCCGCCGCTCCACAGGTGGACGCCTCCGCCGTTTTCCCACTGCTCCCACTGGCTGCGGAAGGCGCCGGGCAGGGTGAGCCGCAGGGCCCCCACCCCGTAGGTGACCGGGCCCTTTCGGTAGCCGGGGGCAAACTCCTCCTGAAGCTCCGGCCCCTGCTGCAGGGCGGGGGGCCGCTCCGCCAGGGCGCACAGCTCCAGATAGGCGCTCCGGGGCAGGGGGAGGGCCGGGTTCAGCTTGGCGGCGCGCTCCAGGTCGTCCAGAATGGCGGCATTGAGGCCGGCGTCCTCCAGACTGCGGGAGGAGGTGGC
>JAAWLY010000127.1 GCA_022798155.1 Lawsonibacter sp.
GGCTTGTGGCTGGACCGCTATTTTGCGGGGGAGCGGCCCGCCATCAGCGAATTGCCCCTGGCGCCCATAGGGAGCGAGTTTCGCAAGGAGGTCTGGCAGGTCTTGTGCGAAATCCCCTATGGCGAAACGACCACCTATGGGGAAATTTCTCAAAAAATAGCCGCCCGCCGGGGACTTGAACGGATGTCGGCCCAGGCTGTGGGCGGGGCCGTGGGGCACAATCCAATTTCGATCATTGTACCCTGTCACCGGGTTGTCGGTTCCAACGGGAGCTTGACCGGCTATGCGGGCGGTCTGCAAAAGAAGATCAAGCTGCTTACCCATGAGGGCGTGGATATGGAACGGTTTTTTGTTCCGCAAAGAGGGACTGCGCTATGAGTGACAGCAGAAAGACCCGTAATGAACGGGAACTGATCACCCGGCGTCAAATGCTGGGCTACTGTTTAGCTGGTGCGGCGGGTTTTGCGCTGTGGCGGCTCAGGGAACAGACGGGCAGGATGCCGGACGCTGGAGGCATGGACACTTCCGCCACGGATGAAGTGGATGCGGACAGCTTGACGGAACAGTTGAAAGAGGAATTGTACCGGCAGAGGGCGGATTTGGTCGGCGTTGGCGATCTGACTGCTCTGCCGGAAAGCAGCCGGGGCAAGCTGCCTTTCGGAATCAGTATCGCCGTAAAATTTCCGAAGGATGTGGTCAGCGGTATCGTGGATCTGCCCACACGGGAGTATTACGATTGGTACAACAAGGTAAACGGCACCCTGTCCCAGATAGCCTCCCATGCCGTAACGACACTCAAAGACCTGGGGTATCAGGCAACCACCCGGACGGGCCTGCCGCAGAAAACCGTTGCCACCCGCGCAGGGATAGGCTGGGTCGGGAAATCCAATCTGCTGGTCACAGAGCAGTACGGCTCCATGATCCGTCTTGCCGCTGTTCTGACAGACGCGCCCTTGACGGCGGCGGAACCAATCAACGAATCCAAGTGCGGAGATTGCAGGCTGTGCGTGGATGCCTGCCCTGCCGGGGCGCTGGCAGGAAAGCTGTGGGACACAACGGTATCACGGGATGAAATATTGGACACCTCCGCTTGCAGCGCAATGGCGGTTTCCCGCTCCATCCAGGGCTTCGGCGTTCCCATCGAGCTTTGTGGGAAGTGCTTCGCAGTCTGCAAATATACCCAGCAGTACATCAACAGCGAGGAAGAATAAAGGTGGAAATCAGGGAGGGATGCAGTATGTTTGGAATCGGCGGGCAGGAGCTTCTGGTCATATTGCTCATCGTTCTGGTCCTGTTCGGGGCGGATAAGGTGCCGAAATTCGCAAAGGGGCTGGGCGAGGCGGTCCGGGAGTTCCGAAAGGCCGCAAAGGATATAGGGACAGACAGTAGCGCAGACCGCGAGGACCATTCCGGTGAGACAAAATAGAGAGAAGCGCATGACGCTGGCGGCGCACTTCGAGGAACTGCGGTGGACGCTGATCCGCTGCCTCTGCGCCGTAATCCTTTGCGCGGTCCCCTGCGGCATTTGCTGGCGAAGGATATTCGGATGGATCGCCGTGTGGCCGCTCCGCTTGAGCAGTCCGGCCCCGCAGTTGATTTTTACAGCTCCAACGGATGCCGTATTTTTTATCTTCGAGATCGCCCTGACAGGCGGCATTGTGATCGCTTCTCCGTTCCTGTTTCTGCAAATCTGGCGGTTCGTCTCGCCGGGGCTGTATAAAAAAGAAATCGCTGTACTGATTCCCGCTGTGGCGGCGTCCGTTTTCTGCTTTATCGGCGGTATTGTGTTCTGCTATTTTTCACTCCCCCTCTTTCTTCGGTTCCTGGTGGGCTTCGCGGAAGGGCTGATGGACCCGCTTTTTCGGGTGAATGAATATTTCGGTTTCCTGCTCAAAATGTGCCTGGTTTTTGGCCTCTCCTTTGAGCTGCCGGTGGTCATGTTCGCGCTGTCGAAAATGGGGATCGTCGATTACCGCTTTTTGAAAAGCCACTTCCGACACGCAATCGTGGTCATCTTCACGGCGGGGGCGATCCTTACGCCTACGCTGGATGCCCTCTCCCTGCTGTTTTTCAGCCTGCCGCTGGTCGTCCTGTATGGCGTCAGTATTTTTATCTCACTTTTTGCCGGGAAAAGGAAACAAATCCATGAACAAAAAACGGGAACTTAGAATTTCAGTCGATATTGCCATGACCATTCTTCTGCTGGTTTTGATGGCATACTACATCACCGGAAATTTGCTGCATGAGTGGCTGGGAGCGGCGCTGTATCTGCTGTTTATCCTCCACCATATGCTCAATCTGCCGTGGTATTGGGCACTCTTGAAGGGCAGATACCGTGCGGTCCGCACAGCGCACACGATTCTCAATTTTTTGCTGCTGGCCTCCATGCTCGGTCTGATGACCAGCAGTGTGATGATCTCCCGGAACGTGTTCGGTTTCTTGGGGATCAGGGCCAGCGAATTTGGCCGCAGGCTCCACATGGCATCTGCGGCGTGGGGCTTTGTCCTGATGTCGGCCCACCTGGGGCTCCATTGGGGTGTCGCCGCAAGCCGGGTCAACATCTCTCCGCACATATGCCGGATGATTGCCATTGCTCTGTCCACCTATGGCTTTTTCGCATTCCTCTCTCAACAGGTCGGGGCAAAGATGTTCCTGCTGGTCAAACACACAATTTTCAATGGTGAAACCGCGCTTCTATTCTTTGTGGATCATTGTTCCATTATGGTGCTTTTTGTATATTTTGCTTATTACAGCATGAAATTAAATCGATAAAAGGGGGAGAAAGATGGCCTCACCAGATTTGACATTTGAACTCAAAGCGATATTACTTCACAACGGAGCGGATTTGGTTGGCATCGGAGATTTGACGCAGCTCCCCAGCGACCAGCGTGGCGGGATGCCCTTCGGGGTCAGCGTCGCTGTCAAATATCCCAGGGAGATCATCCAGGGCATTTCAGAGTTGCCGACCCCAGAATATAAACAATGGTATGACAGCCTGAATGAAAAACTGGACAGGATCGTGGAAGCAGGCGCGGAGTTCCTGGAGGGGCGCGGCTATCGGGCGTGGGCCAAGAGCCGGGCGCAGGTGGGCGGCTATGGGGACGACTGCGTGACCCTGCTGCCCCATAAGACGGTGGCCACCCGCGCCGGACTTGGCTGGGTAGGGAAATGCGCCCTGCTGGTGACAGAGCAGTACGGCTCTATGGTCCGACTGTCCTCTATCCTGACAGATGCCCCGCTGACGGCGGCGGAGCCGGTCAATCAGTCCAGGTGCGGGAACTGTACGGCCTGTCGGGACGCCTGCCCTGCCGGGGCCATCCACGGAACCACCTGGGAACCGGGACTGGAGCGAAGTGCGTTGTTTGATTACCAGCGGTGCAGGGAAACGGCACAGTCCCGCTCCATGCAGGGATTCGGCAAACGCGCCGACCTGTGCGGAAAGTGTATTGAGGTGTGTCCTTACACCAGACGATACATAAACAGAACATAAATGAGGTGCTTACAGTGAAAAATGAAATCAATCGCAAGGACTTTTACATTGTCGATCACGCCGTCCTGTTCGGCCTGATCGCCAAACACGCTGATAAGGTACTGGGTAAGGAAGGGCTGGACACCTGCGCCAAGGCCGTGGTCATCATGGCGCGGGAGCGGGGCCTGCGGAGCGCCATGCGTTGCGTGAACAACGGGGACGCGCTGGATATGCACAGCTATCTCTGCTATGCGGAGCTGCTGGACACCCAGGGCTGGAACGAAGTGGAGATCGGCACCTACGCCCCCGTCTATCAGACAGGCACTGTCCGCTGCGGGTGGCTGGACACCTGGAAGAAGTACGGCCTGGAGGCTTATAGCTGGCTCTACTGCGAGGGGATCGACAAAAATATTCTGTACGGCTTTAACCCGGAGCTTCGGCTGGAGATGGACCGCTACTTGGCGAAGGGCGACCAGTGCTGCGGCTTCCACTGGCTGGACTGCCGATTTTCGGATATGGCCGAACTGGACAGCGTGATGGAGAAACGGGCTGGGATGCTGTCCCAGGTCACAAAGGATTTTCTGTACCACTCCGGCCACCTGCTGTCCACCCTGCGCCGGACGCTCTACCTGGAGCATGGACTGGAGCGCGGCAAAGCCGTCATTGAAAACGCGCTGAAGGAATATGCGTCTCTGTTCTCCCAGGAAAAGGCGGATATGATCTGTCAGGAGGCGGAGCAGGATTTTTTGACTGTGTAGGAAGGGAACACCATGCTCATCAACATCAGCGGCCGGACGGACATTATCAACTATTACTCCCAGTGGATGTTCAAGCGGTTTGAGGAGGGCTATGTCCTCTCCCGCAATTCCCTGTTCCCCAATTCGGTGCGCCGGTACGAGCTGACGCCGGAGAAGGTGGACTGCCTCCTGTTCGGTTCAAAGAATTTTGCCCCGGTGCTGGGCCGCATCCATGAGATCACGGAGCGGTTCCCCACCTATTTCAACTACACCATCACCGCCTACGGCAAGGATATTGAGCCGGGGGTCCCGGACATTGACGCCAGCATTGACACCTTCCTCTCTCTGGCTAAAATCGTCGGCCCCCAGCGGATGGCATGGCGGTACGATCCTATCCTGCTGACGGCGAAATACACCGTCCAGCGCCATTTGGAGACATTCGACTACATAGCCGGGAAGCTGTCCGGGCAGTTTGACCCCTGCATCTTCAGCTTTGTGGAGATGTACTCCAAGCACAAGACCAACCTGCCGGAACTGATCCCTATTACCAAGGCCGAGATGGATCAGATCGCCGCCGGGATCGGTGCCATCGCCGCCAAGCGGGGCTTTATATTGCAGACCTGCGGCCCGGAGGAGGATTATGCCCGGTACGGCATCCACACCTCCGGCTGCGTCACGCTGGGAATGCTGGGGAGGGCCAACGGCCTGACCTTCCGCAACTTGAAGCACAAGGGTTTCCGCAAGGGCTGTCACTGCATGGAGAGCCGGGACATCGGGGCACTCAATAGCTGTCTGAACGACTGCAAATACTGTTACGCCAACAAAAACGCCCAGCTTCCGAGAGAAAACTATGCCCTCCACGACCCGGATTCTCCATTACTGATTGGGCATTTGAAACCCACCGACCGGCTGGAGCAGGGTTCGCAGAAGTCCTTCCTGGCTAAACAGAAGTAGGAGCGCGTCATGCACGACATTTGGAACCCCTGGCATGGCTGCATCAAATGCAGCGAAGGCTGTGAGCATTGCTATATGTATTTCCTGGACCGTCTGCGGGACCATGACGGCAGGGAAATCTACAAGACCAAGGGCGGCTTTGACAAGCCCCTCCAGAGAAACCGGCAGGGCCAGAATAAGACCCGGAGCGGCGAGACAGTCCGGGTCTGCATGACCTCCGATTTCTTTCTGGAGGAAGCGGATCAGTGGCGGGAGGACGCCTGGGACATCATCCGCCAGCGCCAGGACGTGGTGTTCTTCCTGCTGACCAAACGACCCCAGCGAGTGCGGGACTGTCTCCCGGATGATTGGGGGGATGGATGGGAAAACGTCTTTTTCAATGTCACCTGTGAAAACCAGCGCCGGGCGAATGAGCGTATTCCCCTTCTGCTGGAGCTGCCCTTCAAGCATAAGGGTATCATGTGCGCCCCCTTCATCGGCCCGGTGAGCCTTCAGCCGTGGCTGGCCTCCGGGCAGATCGAGCGGGTCAAGTGCGGCGGGGAGAACTACGACGGCTCCAGGCCTTGCGATTTTGCATGGGTCAAGGCGCTCCGCCAGGAGTGCGTGGACTATAATGTGACCTTCTGCTTTATCGAAACCGGAACAAACTTTATCAAGGACGGCAGGCTCTACCGGATACCGGACAAACGGGTGCAAAGCGAGATGGCTTATAAATCCGGCGTCAATTTCCAAGGGAAGCCCATGCGCTTTGACCTGCGGGACACCTGGGGCCAGCCCATCCCGGAGGCGGAGCTGTACCGGCCCCATTTTCGCCAGATCTGTCAGACCTGCGGAAGCAAGCTGATCTGTAATGGATGCAGCGATTGTGGAAACTGTGAAAAAGATAGGAGGAAGTGAATATGGAGTGGCATGACGGCAAACCCCGCTGCCGCTGGGCAAATCCGGACAATCCCAGGTATCTCCAGTATCACGATGAGGAATGGGGCGTCCCTGTTTACGATGACGCGAAACTCTTTGAAATGCTAATCCTGGAAAACTTCCAGGCGGGCCTTTCCTGGGAGTGCGTTCTGAACAAATGGGGTGTGTTCCGGCGGGCCTTTGACGGCTTCGATCTGGAGAAAGTCTGCGCCTACGATGTGTCAGCGCCAGTGATAAAATGAAAGAAAAGGCCGAGGAAAAAATGTAGATTTGTGGCGGAGGAGGCGAAAAAAAGATAGACTCCCAATAGGGCGAAA
>JAAWLY010000128.1 GCA_022798155.1 Lawsonibacter sp.
TTCCTTGAAATACATCCAGTATTCCTGCGTCAAATTGGCTTCGTCTGGCGAAAAAATTCCTCGCCGTTGGGCACATTTCCATTTTTCAAACCGCGCCTAGTTTTTCAAACAAGCCCTAATCTGCGCATAGAGCCATTCACATTAAAAGGTGTTTTTGTGACTATTTACGAATCTGCTGCGGATAATTTAGCGGCAGTCCTAAAGCTCCGGAAAACTCACAGCAGCCAGTTGATACCATCGCTTGCCATAATAAATCACCCCACTTGTTTTTCAGTATACCATACTGTCTAACAAATGGGGTGCAGTTCACATCCAACCGCCCTTTTGGCTCTTAGGCATGGGAGCTGTCGGTTTGCTGGATGTTGTGCTTGTTGGCGTAGCCGGTGAGGATGAGGGTGAGGGCGCCGTCGCCGGTAACGTTGCAGGCGGTGCCGAAGCTGTCCTGAAGGGCGAAGATGGCCAGCATCAGGCCGGTGCCGGCGTCCTCAAAGCCCAGCACGCTGAGAATCAGACCCAGGGAGGCCACCACCGTGCCGCCAGGGACACCGGGGGCGCCGATGGCAAAGACGGCCAGCAGCACACAGAACAGCACCATGGTGCCGGGGGCGGGCAGCTTGCCGTAGAGCACCTGGGAAACCGTCATGCAGAAAAAGACCTCTGTCAGTACCGAGCCGCACAGATGGATGTTGGCGAACAGGGGAACGCCGAAGTCCACCATGTCAGAGCGCAGATTCTTGCTCTTGTGGGCGCACTGGAGGGCCACGGCCAGGGTAGCGGCGGAGGACATGGTGCCCACGGCGGTGAGATAGGCCGGACCGTAGTGTTTGACGACCTCAATCCCCGACCGGCCCGAATAGGCCCCAGCCGCGCCGTAGAGAACGGCCAGCCAGATGTAGTGGCCAATCATCACAATGACAATGGCGATGAGAAAGACGGGCAGCTGCTTGGTGATGGAGCCGTTCCAGCCCAACTGATAGAAGGTAGCGGCGATGAAGAAGGGCAGGATGGGGATGACAACCTTCTGCACGATGTCCAGCACGATGTTCTGGAACTCCTCCAGCACAGCGGTGATGGTCTTTGCCCTGGTCCACACCGCGGCCAGCCCCAGAAGGACGGAGAAAACCAGGGCGCTCATCACCGGCATGATCTGGGGGATGGCCAGCTCAAAGGGGACGGGCAGACCGGCCACCTCCTCTGCGGCGGCGGCAATGTTCAGATGGGGGATGATGGCGTAGCCCGCGCCCATGGACATGAGGGCGGCCAGCACCGAGCTGACGTAGGCGATGATAATGGCCACCCCCAGCATCTTGGTGGCGTTGCTGCCCAGCTTGGTGATGGAGGGAGCGATGAAGCCGATGATGATAAGGGGGACGCAGAAGTTGATAATCTGGCCCAGGATGTATTTGGCGGTGCCGATAACGTTGACCACCGCTCCGGCAAAGGGGAGGGCGCTCTCCTGGGGGATGAGCAGGCCCAGCACGGCGCCAGCGATTACGCCGATCAGCAGGCGCAGGGGCAGGTTTCCGGATTTTTTCATAAATAGCTCCTTTCTTTTACAACACACGGCAAAGAATATAGCCCATCATAGCATATTATGGCAGGAAAAGCAAATTTGTGCTTTCAGGCCAGCAGGGTGTGCTCCACCAGGATCTTAACCCCCATTCCCATCAGCACCAGTCCCCCGGCCAGCTCCGCCCGACTTTTGAAGCGGCTGCCAAAGACGGCGCCCACCTTTACCCCCGCCGCGGACAGGGCGAAGGTAGTCACACCAATGAAGGCCACAGCGGCCGCGATGTTGTCCACTTGGAGGAAGGCGAAGGTGACCCCCACCGCCAGGGCGTCGATGGAGGTGGCCACCGCCAGGGGGAGCATGGCCCGGGGTGAGAAGGAGCAGTCCAGCTCTTCTGCCTCGCCCCCCCAGGACTCCCGCACCATGTTGAAGCCGATGAGCCCCAGCAGTAGAAAGGCGACCCAGTGGTCCACTGAGACAATCATCTCCTGGAAGCGCACCCCCAGCAGCCAGCCCGCCAGGGGCATCCCGGCCTGGAATGCGCCAAACCAGATCCCGCAGGTCAGGCAGTGGACCGGCCGGGGCCGGCCGGTGGACAGCCCCTTACAGATGGACACGGCAAAGGCGTCCATGGACAGGCTGACTGCGATGATAAACAATTCGTACAGCTGCATAAAATCCCTCCCAAACAGTATAAGAAAAGAGACCCGCCTGTCTCCGGGACAGGCAAGTCTCGTCGTTTCAGGCCCGGCCAGAAGGAAACCCTTCAGTGTGTTGACCGGGCCGCGCCCGAAGGCGCCGGCTACTCCCTTACTGTAAGCGCCAGTGTAGCACAAAACAACGTCCCTGTCAACTTTATTACGCAGCGAAGGGAAACATAGCCAGAAGTCAAAACTAATTTCCAGTAAATCAGGATAATCAGCAAACTAACCAAACTATCCCTACCATTTTGGGACTGTATTACAACAAATAGTTTTCTGACCCATCTTTTGCTTTGCCAACCAGTCCAATAATATGCGCAAATGAAAAACAAAAAGAGACATGGTCTCTAAGAAGCTGTACCATCGCGGAAGTATGCAGATTTGCGAGAGAAAATTGTCGTTGGCAAGGCAAAAAATCCCAGGAATACGTTGTGTATTTCAAGATTTTTTAACGACGCCAAGGGCGATTTTGGCCGGAAAGATCGTGCTGAGGCGATTGGTACGGCTTTTAATTTCCAACGCACCCGCGCCGCCCGGAAGGCCGGGGTTCAATCGTCCAGCATCCGGTAGCCGATGCCCAGCTCCGTGTGGATGTATTTGGGCTCAGAGGGGTTTTCCTTCAGCTTCCGGCGGATATTGGCCATGTTCACCCGCAGGATCTGATTGCTGCCGGTTCCGCCGTAAGGGCCCCAGATGTGCTCCAGAATAAAGTCGTAGGTGAGTACTTTCCCGGCGTGGATGGCCAGTAGCTCGATGATTTTAAACTCGTTCTGGGTAAAGTGGATCTCCTCTCCCCCCAGCAGAATCTGGTGCTTGGCCAGGTCAATGGTCAGGTCCTTGATCTGGTACACATCCCGCTGGATGCCCTGACTCAGCTTCATCCGCTCGGCCCGGCGCAGGGCAGAGCGAATCCGGGCCAGCAGCTCTGACACGCCAAAGGGCTTTACCACATAGTCGTCCGCCCCCATGTCCAGCGCCCGCACCTTCTCCGACTCCCGGTCCCGGGCGGAGATGATAAAGATGGGCACCTCTCGGGGCAGGTCCCGCAGCTGGGAGAGTATATCCAGTCCGTCCAGGTCGGGCAGGCCTAAGTCCAGCAGCACCAGGTCTGGGCCGTGGGAGAAGAACAGGGACAGCCCCTCCTTCCCCGTGAAGGCCGGGATGGCCCGGTAGTCGCTGGCGGTCAGGGCCCGGCTGATAAAATTGCTGATGGCCCGGTCGTCCTCAATTATGAGAATGGTCTGTTTTTCGCTCATGGTTCCTCCTCCGTGTACGCCGCAGGGCCCTACGTGCTCGCTCCCTCCGCGGGCAGGCCAAAGCGGAACACCGCCCCGCCCGACCAGTGGTTCTCTCCGGTAAAAAACCCGCCGTGGGCCTTGATGATGTTCTGGCACACCGACAGGCCGATGCCCATTCCCCGGGTGGCATCCCCCGACAGAGGTATGGCCCGGCCCGCCATGATGGCCTGCAGGACCTCTGGGGACAGCCCCCGGCCCCGGTCCCGCACCTCCACCACCGCCCAGTCCTCCTGGCGGTACAGGCTCAGGGTGATGTGTTCCTTGTCGCCGGAGTGGCGAATGGCGTTCTCCAGCAGGTTGACAATCACCTGTTTGATGAGCAGCGGGTCCATGGGCAGATACAGGATGTCTTCCGACAGCTTCAGCTCCACATGGCAGTCGGGAAACCGCCGCCGGGTGGTAAGCAGGGCGTCTCCCGCCACCTCCTCCAGCATCTCCTCCCGCTTCTTTAGGGGCATGGTGCCGTCCTGCACCCGAGTAACCGACAGCAGATTCTCCACCATGACAATCAGGCTGTCAGCGTCCTGCTTGATGTCACTGAGCATGGCCAGGTTCTTGGGGGATACCTCCGGGCTGGACAGCAGCACCGACGCCGCCCCGGAGATGGCGGTGAGGGGGGTGCGCAGGTCGTGGGACACCGCCCGGAGGATGCTCTCCCGGATGGAAATCCGCTCAGACTGCAGCTGGATGGCTGCCTTCTCCGCGTTCAGCTTCTCGTTCTGCTCGTAGAGGGCCTTGGCCTTCTTCTCCCGGCGCACCGCCTCGGTGGCCTGCTTTTTCACCCGGGCGGTGAGGGCGCAGATGACGCAGGAGATGGCCACCATGGACAGCATGGCCACCGGATAGCCCGTGCGGCTGAGAGAGAAGACCTCGTAGGGCTCCATAAAATAGACATTGATGCACAGCGCCCCGATGATAGAGGCGGCGATGCCATAGAAATATCCGGAGGTGAGCAGCGAGATCAGGGCCACCGCAAGCACAAAAACCAGGGCGGAGTTGTTCTCCCCCCCGGTGTGGCTGATGAGGATACTGCTGGCGTAGTAGGCGCCGCAGAGAAACACCGCCATTACCCCGATATTCCTGGGGATGTGGGGGATGCGGTGAAACTGGACGTCCAGCCAGCGGTATACTTCCCGAGCCTGCTGCTTCATGGCGCCGCCTCCCTTGTAAAATCTTTCTTATTATAACAAATATCCGGCCAAAGGTAAAGGGCCCCTCTTTTTATTGCGTTCCTGCTCTGTCTGTGTTAAAATAGAGAAAACCGTCGAAACAGGGAAGGAGTGGGACTATGAACGAATATCCGCCCGAGCGGGAGGACCAGCAGCCCCAAATTTCGGAGCACCAGCCATCCCAGCCTCGCCCCCGCAGACAGCCGCCGCCCCGCCGCAGCTGGACGGATCGGCTCCCGCTGATCTTTTCCGCCGCCGCCATGGTGCTGGCCGGAGCGGCCCTCTTTTTTGTCCTGCGGGGGGACAAGCCCCCGGAGGAGCCACCGCCCCCGGAAGAGCCCGTCACCTTCCAGTACCGGGACCAGACCATGACCCCTCTGGAGGGAATGCCCACCAACTCCTACGACCGCTCCGCCTTTGTCAAAGACGAAAAGGGCCGGCTGGTTTATGAGAAGGACGGAAAACGGGCCAAAACCGGGATCGACGTCTCGGTCTACCAAGGGGAGATCGACTGGCCAGCGGTGGCCGCCGACGGAATTGAATTTGCCATCCTCCGCTTGGGCTACCGGGGCTACACCGAAGGGGGCCTGTTCCTGGACCAGACCTTCGAGCAGAACATCCGCGGCGCTCTGGACGCCGGCCTGGAGGTGGGCGTCTACTTCTTCTCCCAGGCCATCACCCCCACCGAGGCAGAGGCGGAGGCCGCCTATGTGCTCAACGCTCTGGAGGGGTACAATGTCACCTACCCCGTCACCTTCGACTGGGAGCCCATCGCCTCTGGCAATGGCGCCCGCACCGATAATCTGGATGGCAGCACCCTCACCCAGTGCGCCGCCGCCTTCTGCCGGAAAATCAGCGCGGCGGGCTACCAGGCGGCGGTCTACTTCAATCAGGACTCCGGCTACCTGCGCTACGACCTGCGGGAGTTTTCCGAGCATGTCCTGTGGCTGGCGGAATATGATATCAAGCCGGATTTTTACT
Organism: Lawsonibacter sp.; assembly: GCA_022798155.1. GTDB lineage: Bacteria > Bacillota > Clostridia > Oscillospirales > Oscillospiraceae > Lawsonibacter. Next base: position 5,660 of record JAAWLY010000128.1, read on the forward strand.
ACCACTTCGACCTGTGGCAGTACTCCCACACCGGAACGGTGGCGGGCATCGAGGGGTCTGTGGATCTGGACCTGGACCTGCGCTGAAACCAAACAGCCGGGCCTTTCCTCATGGGAAAGGCCCAGCTGTTTCCGCTTTGTTAAAAGCTCTGAATCTCCTCCCAGATATCCTGGGCAATCTCGTCCACCAGAGAGAAGTCCACGTAGGGGTTGTAGATGGCCTCCAGGTCGTCGTGCATGGCCTTGGCCTGGGCCAGGGAGTCCACCGCCTCCTCCACCAGGGCGGCGGACACCTTTTTGGCAAAGCGCAGGCGGGGCCGGCTGCGCCGCATGGTCTCGCCGTCCGCCGCGGCATCCAGCCGAATCCGGCGGTAAGGCTTGCCCGGGAAGTCCTGCGTCCCGGAGACCGAGACAAAGGCCAGGTCCAGCTGGGGAATCAGCAGATGGGCCAGCCGGTCGGGCGCCATGGGGTCGGGACAGGCCACCACGTCATAGCCGTTGGCCGCCGCCCCGGCCAGCAGATGAATCAGCATCTCGTGGCCTTCGAGAGTGGAACCGTTGACAGATGCTATTGAAGATGTCACGGTGCGCTTTGACTGAGTTCCGTAACCTACAACAATAACCTCGT
>JAAWLY010000129.1 GCA_022798155.1 Lawsonibacter sp.
GGTCTCCAGCATGGAAAACTCATACTCCTCCATCCCCACCTTGCGCACCATCTCCACAAAGGCGTTGATGGCGAAGGTGTAGTGCTGGGTGGAGACGGAAAATTTTTTCCGGGACCGCCCGGTGACAAAGCGCTCCTCCAGCAGGGTGTACTGCTCGCAGACCTGGCGGGCGTAGTTGAGGAACTCCTCCCCCTCCGCCGTGATGGTGACTCCCCGGTTGGACCGGCGGAACAGCTCAAAGCCAATCTCCTCCTCCAGGTCCTTGACCGCGCTGGACAGGCTGGGCTGGGAAATAAACAGGCTTTTGGCGGCAGAGTTGACGGAGCCGCTGTCCGCAATGGCGATGACGTACTTCAGCTGCTGCAAGGTCATGGCGCTCTCCTCCTTCCGCCGGAACCGGCGGCTTTTGTGGCCTGCACACTATCATAGACCATTTTTTCAATTTTGCAAGGGGGCGCTCTCCAATGTCCGGGTGCGTTTTGCCGGATGGCGGGGGAAGGGCGGCGGGTCCAGACTGCCTGCCTGGACCCGCCCTGCCTTATTTTACGGAGTTGACTGGGTTTCGCCGATTGCCTGCCGGAGCATATTTTCCGCCAGAATGCCGTAGCCCCGGGTGGGGTCGTTGACCAACACATGGGTTATTTCCATGATACCTACCAAAACTCAGAGGTGTGGGAGCCGAGGATAGAGATCAATTACGATCTCTCCATCGCCTCCCTTTTGGTACTCGATCTTTTGGAGGATTACCTTCAGCAGGTCATTTCGCTCCTGATTTGTCATGCTGTCATAGCTCTCCAGCAGCGCCTCCGTCTGTGGGATCAGGTTGGATTGATGGGTCTGGCTGGACTGCAAGCGTTCCAGATACAAGCTGATGCCGCTGCGCTGCTCCTTCAGCCTGGAAATGGAGGCGTTCAGCTTTTCGCGCCGCTCTTGGAACAATTCCGGAGTGTAGATGCCCTGTTCCACAAGGTCAAACGCGTTTTCCAGCTGCTGCTCCAGTTTGGCCAGCTCTTGGCCGCACTTCTCCAGCAAAAGATTCTGCTCCGAAATTTCATCCGCAAAACCAACGGTATCAATCTTCACCCGGTAGCCATCCAGCCACGTTCGAAGCGCGGTAATGATCTCTTTCTCTACAACCTTATAATCCGCACTGGAATTGTGGCAGTTACGGGCGTTGACGCACCGCAGCCGGGGAACGCTCCCTCTGGATTGCGATGTAGTGCTTCGCCCGATTCGTTTTCCGCAAACAGAACAGTACAGCAGCCCGGCAAAGGCATTTTGAAGTTCAAAATCATCTTTTACTTTCGGGGCCGGCCGCCGTTCCAAGCGGAGCTCCTGTGCCCGCATAAATTGCTCCTCCGTGACCAGAGCGGGATGCAGCCCATTGAAAAGCTGGTACTCCTCCATGTTTTTATGCCGCTTAATGCGCTTTTTCACCTGGCCGTTTTCAATGCTCTTTACCTGCTTGCTCCAGCCCCGGCGGATCTTTCCCATATAGATGGGATTTGTGATGATATTTGTAATGGTGGAGTAGGTCCAGAGATCGCCGTGCCTGGTGGGGATTTGATGGTCGTTCAAGTAGTTGGCAATCACCTTTGTGCCGGCGTGGTTCAGAAAAAGCGAAAATATTGTTTGAATGACGCCGGCCTCCTCCGGGTGCGGCTCCAGGGTATAGCCCTTTTCGTTTGGGAGCTTGACGCGCGTATATCCGTAAGGAGCAATGCTGTTGATGTATTTTCCTTCTGCCGCGGAGCTGTCCCGTCCCCGCACCAGGCGGCGGTTAATGGTTTTGTATTCACGCCGGCTCATAAACAGGCCAAATTCAAAATATTCCTCGTCAAATTCGTTGCTTGGATCATACACTTTAAGCGGCGTGATGATTTTTGTGCCGGAGAACTGGAAAACCTGACTGATATATGCCTGATCCGCTCCGTTGCCCCTGGCCAACCGCTCCACATCTACAACCAAAACGCCTGCATAGACGCCTAAGCTGACTTCTTCAAGCATTTTTTGAATCTCTGGCCTTGCCGCGATGGACTCCCCTGAGACTACTTCGTAATACGTTTTAGCAATATGGTATCCGCGATCTTCCGCCAGCTTGTCCAAAATTGCCTCATGCCGTTTCAGTGTTTCCTCAATGCTCAACTCAGCATAGTCCCGGTCAAAGCGGGATTTTCGGAGATATTTTACATATTGCTCCATACTGTCCTCCTCTCTATGGGATAGTATACGAGTTCAGCAGGCAGGATGCAACAAAAGCGATCCGGCCAAATAAAGGGAAATTCCTTGCCTTTAGAGCCTGTTTAAAATCTCTCAGCACGCCGGATGACGGGCCTTTTGCCGCCATACTGCGTTAAATTTTCTTGAAATACCCCCAGTATACCTGCGAAAATTTGCCTGGTCTGGCGGAAAAATTTTTCGCCATCCAGCATACTTCGAGATATGAAACAGGCTCTTACAACTTTAATGGGCTTGCGGACATATTTGCCGCGGCAATCTCCCCTGGTTGGCCCGACAGCTGCCTGCGCTTATAGGACTCAGAAACAATACGGCCCAATTGTAAAATACAGCTATCCGCCTCCATTTGGCAAAACTCATCGTGGACGCGAACGGTGGAACCTGCTTTTTTAAACTCTGCTACTACCATCTCGGCCTCTTTCCTCAAAATACATCAAAATGGAGTGCTCCTAATTTTCTCCAAAATGGCTATGGTTATACCTGGACTGTATTGTATGAGGAAATCAAAAATTTTACCGGGCTCCGGCCTGTTTCCTGGGCGCCCGCCTCCGGGGGCTGGAATCCAACATAAAAAATCGGAACCTCCTGAGAAGCTGTACCAATCGCCTCAGCACGCATCTTTCCGGCCAAAATTGCCCTTGGCGTCGTGGAAAAATCTGGAAATACACAACGTATTCCCGGGATTTTTGCCTTGCCAACAACAATTTTCTCTCGCAAATCTGCATACTTCAGCTAGGGCTCGTGAATGGTACAGCTTCTGAGAAGTTCCAATGAATGATTACGGTATCAATCTTTGGGCTGACGGTCCCGGCTGGAAATCCGGTTTTGCCGCTACAGCAGCTCCCTGCGCAGCTTGTCCAGGGCCCGCCGCTCCAGTCGGGACACCTGCACCTGAGACACCCCCAGCACCTTCGCGGTGTTCATCTGGGTCAGCCCCTTAAAGTAGCGCAGAAGAAGCACCTGCTGTTCCCGCTCCGGCAGGGCGGAGATGGCGGCGCGGAGGGTGATGCGCTCCACCAGACCCTCCTCCTCGTTCCCGGCGGTGAGCATCCCCTCTAGGGTGAGGCCGTCTGTCCCCGTCTCGGTCTGGAGGGAGACCACCGGCTCAATGGCGGTCTCGGCGGCGGCGATGTCCTCGGGAGACAGGCCGGTCTCCTCCGCCAGCTCAGACAGGGTGGGCTCCCGCCCCAGAGCGGAGGCCAGCCGGGCCCGGGTCGCCCGGATGCCTACCCCCCGCTCCTTCAGCCCCCGGCTCACCTTCACCGGCCCGTCGTCCCGGAGAAAGCGGCGGATTTCCCCGGCGATTTTGGGGACGGCGTAGGTGGAAAACTGGGTGCCAAACTCCGGGTCGAAACCCTGCACCGCCTTGAGAAAGCCCAGGCAGCCCAGCTGATACAGGTCGTCGGGCTCCACCCCCCGGCCGTAGTACCGGCGTACTACGCTCCAGATCAGCCCGTTATTTTCCAGCAGCACCCGCTCGCAGGCGGCGGCGTCCCCGTCCCGGGCGGCCTGGAGCAGGGCGGAGCCGGTCAGCGGGCCGCTCACCGTCCGGCCCGGCGGGCGATGCGGCGGGACATGGTAACGGCGACGCCCTTGCCGGGGATGGAGCGGACTCGCAGCGTGTCCATAAAGCTCTCCATAATGGTAAAGCCCATGCCGGAGCGCTCCTCGCTGCCGGTGGTAAACAGGGGGGTGCGGGCCTGTTCCACGTCGGCGATGCCCACCCCCCAGTCCCGGACCATGATCTCCAGGGTGTGGTCCTCTTTTATCCGCAGCCGGAGGACAATTTTGCCCAAGGTGTCTGGGTAAGCGTGGACAATGGCGTTGGTCACCGCCTCGCTGACGGCGGTTTTGATATCGTTGACCTCCTCCAGGGTGGGATCCAGCTGGGCGGCGAAGCAGGCCGCCGCCGTCCGGGCGAAGCCCTCGTTGGCCGACCGGCTGGGAAATTCCAGGGTGACTTGGTTCTCAATTTTCATATGTATCGGTCCTTTCTTTGTGAGTGGCTTCAAATTTTTGCCGGCTTCTTTGACAAACGGCCCAGGCCGGCCTCTCTTGCCGCTTCGCGGCAATTCACCTCCGGAGCTGTCAGCCGCAGGCTGGCTGTGGGTTGTGTTTCGCGAAGCGAAACGTGCGAAGCAGACCAGTATCTGGGCTTCTTTCATACATTTCACCTGCGGCGAAATACAATCCCCCGCCCTGCGCACTGGGCACTCGCTTTGTCTAAGGGGGCCTTTTTACTCAAACCGGATCATCCGCTCCAGCCCCGCAGCGCGGAACACCTTTCCCGCCTGCTCCGGGGTGTTCACCACCCGCATGGCCCCCCGCACCTGGCCCATCCGGCGCTGGGCCCGGAGCAGCACCGCGATTCCTGAGCTGTCGGTAAAGGTGAGGCCGCCCAGGTCCAGGGTCAGCTCCCGGGGCTGGGCCTGGTCGATGCGGCGGTCCAGCTCCTCCATCACCGCCCGGGCCGCGTGGTGGTCCAGCTCTCCGGACACCAGCGCCGTCAGGCGGCGTTTTTCCTCCATACAGGTTACCGGCATATCTGCCCCGCTCCTTCCTCTGGGAAATCCCCATTATTTTCCAAATCATTATAGGACAAGCCCACTGTCGGCTTCTGCTGGTTTTGGTCGGGGAAGAGATTTCTTTGCCTGGGCAGAAAAATTCTTTTTCTCTTGACAAGGGGAGGAGAATGGGCTACAATACTTTAACGGTTAAAATCAATGAAGTGCCGCGGAGCATATCCGCTGGGAAAGGAACGAGTGTCATGCCTATCACCGATCTGTTGGAGCGCAACAGCAAGCTCTACGGCGACGAGGTCGCCCTGGTGGAGATCAACCCGGAGGTGCGGGAGGAGCAGCGGGTCTCCTGGCAGGAGTATGAGCTGATTCAGCCCACCGGCGACGCCCCTTACCGCCGGGAGATCACCTGGTCCATCTTCGACGAGAAGGCCAACCGGGTGGCCAATATGCTGCTGGGCCGGGGCATCCGAAAGGGCCAGAAGGTGGCCATTCTCATGATGAACTGCCTGGAGTGGCTGCCCATCTACTTCGGGATTCTGAAAACGGGGGCCATCGCCGTCCCGCTGAACTTCCGATACACCTCCGACGAGATCGAGTACTGCCTGAAGCTGGCCGACACCGACGTGCTGTTTTTCGGTCCGGAGTTCACCAGCCGGATGGAGCCCATTGTGCCCAAGATTTCCCGGCAGATGCTGCTGCTCTTTGTGGGGGAGCACTGCCCCTCCTTTGCCGAGGACTATCTGCGCTCCACCGCCAACTGCTCCAGCCGTCCTCCCAAGGTGCTGGTGGACGACGAGGACGAGGGGGCCATCTACTACTCCTCGGGCACCACCGGCTTTCCCAAGGCCATTCTGCTCAAACACACCGCCCTGATGCAGTCGGCCCGGATGGAGGCCATCCACCACGAGACCACCCATGAGGACGTGTTTTTGTGCATTCCGCCCCTGTACCACACCGGGGCCAAGATGCATTGGTTCGGCTCGCTGTTCACCGGCGGCAAGGCGGTAATCCTGAAGGGCAACTCCCCCAGAGCCATTTTTGAAGCGGCCAGCCAGGAGCGGGCCACCATTGTCTGGCTGCTGGTGCCCTGGGCCCAGGACATCTTGGCCGCTCTGGACCGGGGCGAGTTGAAAATCGCGGATTTTCATCTGTCCCAGTGGCGGCTGATGCACATCGGCGCCCAGCCGGTGCCCCCCTCTCTCATCAAGCACTGGCTGGAGTACTTCCCCCACCACAAGTACGACACCAACTATGGCCTGTCCGAGTCCACCGGCCCGGGCTGCGTCCACCTGGGAGTGGACAACGTCCACAAGGTGGGCGCCATCGGCATCCCTGGCTACGGCTGGAAGCTGAAAATTGTGGACGAGCAGAACCAGCCCGTGAAACAGGGGGACGTGGGGGAGCTGTGCGTAAAGGGCCCCGGCGTGATGGTGTGCTACTACCACAACCCCGAGGCCACCGCCGAGGTGCTGGAAAACGGCTGGCTCCACACCGGCGACATGGCCCGCCAGGACGAGGACGGC
>JAAWLY010000130.1 GCA_022798155.1 Lawsonibacter sp.
CTCATAAGGGGGCCGGGAGGCCTGCAAGCCGCGCCGTGAGGTGGGCGTCCCGTTTTAAAAATGTGGGTTTAAAAGAGCCCATCACGCACCGAGCAGGAAACTTTTTACCCTTCGTCCTGGAAAAAACGCTCCATAAACAGCTCGTACACCGTGTCCAGCTCCTCGTCGGAGTCCAGGGTGGACAACAGCTCCTCGCCGTTTTCCTCAATGGCCTTCATGATGACCAGGCCATATTCCTCATCATCGGCGTCCACGTCTTTGGGTTCGCCGGTCTCCTCGTCCTCGTCCACGGCGGGGAACATGGCGTAGTAGGTGACGCCCTGATGCTCCAGGGTGTCTACCAGCTCCAGCTCGAAGTCGTTGCCCTCCTCGTCGGTGACGGTGATAAAGTCAGGGCCGAAATTGTCTTCCATGGCGGACGCCCTCCTGTCTGCTGACTGTGTTATTATTGTAACCCGCCAGCGGAAAAAATGCAAGAGGGTATGACAGGTAAATTTTAAGAAACTATGAAAAATCAGCCTTTCCAGGATTCATGGGTGGACAAGAATGAAAAATCTGGTATAATACTTGTATCGGATCTCTATGGATCTGGAAAAAACAGGCAATTATTGGGACGGGGGACCCTGTCCAGACCGTCGGAGCGGGCGGAGCCATCCGCTTTGACCGACTGGAGGTAATATCGTGTCAGATTACAACAACTCTCTCTATGAAAACAGCGAGTATCCCTCCCGCCGGCGGGCGCCGGAGCGGGAGCGGCAGCCGGCGGGAACATCCCGGAAGCGGAGAAAGAAAAAGGGCGGCATAGGCCGGATTATCGGCATATTCTTCAAAGTGCTGGGCACGCTGATTCTCATTGGGCTGTGTACCGGAGCGCTGCTGTGCTGCTTTGCCGCGGTATACATTAACGAGGTAATTGTACCCATCGCCGACCTGAGCATGGACGACTTCCCCCTGGGGGAGAACAGCATCATGTACTACCAGGACAAAGCTACCGGGGAATATAAAGAGATGACCACCCTGCTCAACGTGACCAGCCAAATCTGGGTGGACTATGAGGACATGCCAAAATACCTCATCGACGCCACCGTAGCCATTGAGGACAAGCGCTTCTGGGAGCACCCCGGGGTGGACTGGAAGGGCACCGCCAAGGCGGTGCTGCGGATGTTCACCGGCGGCGAAATCTCCGGCGGCTCCACCATTACCCAGCAGCTGATTAAAAACACCACCCAGTATAACGAGACCACCGTCAAACGGAAGATCACCGAGATCATCCGGGCCCTGCGCTTCACCCAGAACAACTCCAAGGAATTTACTTTGGAGCGCTATCTGAACATCATCCCCCTGGGCAGCAAGTTTGAGGGGGTGGGTTCGGCCGCCCTGGGCTATTTCGGCAAGCCGGTGAGCGAGCTGACCCTGGCCGAGTGCGCCAGCCTGATCGGCATTACCAACAACCCCTCTAAATACGGCCCCTACTCCTTTGCCCGCTCTCAGGGCAAGAACACAGACGAAATCTGGGACGCCCGGCAGTGGAACAAGTACCGTCAGGAGGTCATCCTCTACGAGATGCTGGACCAGGGTAAGATCACCCAGGCGGAGTACGACGAGGCGGTGGCCCAGGAGCTGGTTTTTGTCCGGGGCGAGGGAGAGCAGAGCGACACCCATATCTACAACTGGTATGAGGAGACCGTCATCTCTGATGTGCGTCAGGCTCTTATCAATGGCCGGGGCTGGTCAGAGGCAGTGGCCAACCAGGCCCTCCAGAGCGGCGGCCTGCGCATCTACACCTGCTATGACCCCACTGCCCAGGCTCTGGCGGAACAGGTCTACACTGACCGGAGCAACCTGAATTACACCTCCAAGGATGGCCAGCTCCTCCAGTCGGCCATCTGCGTCATCGACAACACGAGCGGCGACGTGGTGGCCATTGTGGGCCGCTTCGGCGAAAAGACGGTCAATTTGGGCGGAAACTACGCCAACGACGGCCACCGTCAGCCCGGCTCCTCCTTCAAGCCCCTGGCCGTCTACTCCCCGGCCCTGGAGATGGGCAAGATCAGCCCCTGCTCTGTGATAGACGACTACCCCTACCAGGTGCTCAACGGCCGGGCCTACCCCCTCAATGGCGGCTACGCCAGCTACCACGGCCGGGTCACCGTGCGCCAGGCCCTGAAGGAGTCGCTAAACACTGTGGCCGTGCGCATTTTCATGGAGTTCAACGGCGGCATCACCCCGGAGGAGAGCTTCAAGTTCGTCCAGGAGCGCTACCACATCGATCTGGAGGAGGGCCGGATGGTCAACGGCGAGATGAAAACCGACATCACTCTGTCTCTGTCCATGGGCGGCCTCACCGACGGCGTCAACGTCCGGGACATGGCCGAGGCCTACACCACCTTCCCCAACAACGGCTCCTATCTGGGCTCCCGCACCTTCACCAAGGTGACCCAGATGGTCAACGGCCAGGAGGTCCTCCTGCTGGACAACACCCTGACGCCTCAGCCGGTGATCAAGCCTACCACCGCCTACTATATGAACGACATGCTCCAGGGCGTGTTCGACGCCGGCGGCACCGCCGCAGGCCGGGGTGGGTCGCTGAAGCGCTACCATGTGGCGGGCAAGACGGGCACCACCAACAACGACCACGACCGCTGGTTCGTGGGCTACACCCCCTACTACACCGCCGCCGTGTGGACCGGCTATGAGCGGGGCACCCCCATCACCGGCGCGCCTTTCAATGTGTCCCTGGACCTGTGGGAAAAGGTGATGGTCCCCCTCCACGAAGGGCTGGCCGACGCGGACTACCCCAAGCCGGCGGAGATGCGCTCCATCATCTACTGCAAGGACAGCGGCCTGATCGCCACCGAGTACTGCGCCATGGACCCCCGGGGCGACAGGCGGGCTTCTGACACCATTTTCCCGGAGGACTACCCCACGGATAAGCGGTGCACCTTCCACACTGAAGCCAGCGTGGTCACCATCTGCGTGGACAGCCCGGTGACCAAGGAGGACGGGGCCCAGACCGGCCTGTACCATCTGGCTGGGGAGTTCTGCCCCGAGGAGAGCAAGCGGGACATCTGCCTGCCCGACTACGAGCGGGAGCGGGTCGGCAATGCCACGGCTGGGGACGAGGCCTGGCGCTACGCGTCGGCCGCGAGCCACGGCGGCTGCACCGTCCACCTGGAAGCCCCCCCGCCGGAGGAGCCGGATGTTACCGATCCAAACAACCCCGTTGACCCCTCAAACCCCAGCAACCCCGGTGGGGCCACCAACCCCTCCGACCCCAACTATAACCCCTATGACCCCTACTATAATCCCGGCGGAACGCGCGACCCGGCCGCTCAGGACCCGGAGCTGCCCAGCCAACCGGATGTGCCCATTGATCCCCTGCCGCCCAACAACAGCATGGTGGGATAATCATTTCCAAACAGCGCCGCGGATCATAATCCGCGGCGCTGTTCCAGGTGTGAAATATGACGAATCCACGGAAGAACCGGCAGAAAAGTTCCACAAACCACACAGAGGTTTTTTGGTTGCGGCACGGCGGTTTGTGTGCTACAATGGACCACAGTTGAAAAACAAATGACCATGCAACACGGACAGCAACTCCGCGTAGACTGGAGGACGTATGAGCGGCCCTGCTAAGTATTTTATTGTAGAAGCCCAGGCAATGCCAGAAATCTTTCGGAAGGTGGCCGAGGCCAAGCGCCTGCTGGAGACGGGAGAAGAGAAAACCGTTAATGGAGCGGCCCAGGCGGTGAACATCAGCCGCAGCGCATTTTATAAGTATAAAGACGCTGTGCGCCCCTTTCACGACATGCTCCACGGCCGCATCGTCACCTTTCAGATCCTGCTGAAGGATGAGCCGGGCGTGCTGTCCAGCGCCCTGAACGTGCTGGCAGACACCGGCATGAATATCCTCACCATCAATCAGAGCATCCCGGTGAACGGCTGCGCCGTGGTCACCATGACGGCGGAGACCTCCGCCCTCCAGAACCCCCTGGAGGAGGTACTGACCCAGGTTTCCGCTGAAACCGGGGTCATCAAGTGTGAGATTCTGGCGGGATAAGTAAATGTCCAGCCAGTTCTGGCCCTGTGTGGACGGGAATGGGAACAACAAAATTTGGATAAGGAGAAAAAAGAATGGTTAATGTAGCGATTTTAGGATTTGGCACGGTAGGCTCCGGCGTGGCGGAGGTACTCACCACCAATGGCGGGCTTATCGACGGCCGGGTGAACAATCAAGTGCGGCTGAAGTATATTGTGGATGTGCGGGACTTCCCCGACAGCCCCTATGCGGACCTGTTTGTGAAGGACTTCGCCGTTTTGGAGAACGACCCCGAGCTGGATATCGTGGTGGAGACCATCGGCGGGGCAAAGATTGCCCTGGACTTCACCACCCGGGCCCTGAAGGCGGGCAAGAGTGTGGTCACCTCCAACAAGGAGCTGGTGGCCACCCACGGCTATGAGCTGCTCCAGCTGGCCAAGGCAAACGGGTGCAGCTATCTCTTCGAGGCCAGCGTGGGCGGGGGCATCCCTATTCTGCGGCCCCTGACCTCCTGCCTGGCGGCCAACCAGCTGGAGCAGGTCACCGGCATCCTCAACGGCACCACCAACTATATCCTCACCCGGATGATTAAGGCGGGGCTCACCTTCGACCAGGCTCTGGCCGAGGCCCAGGCCAATGGCTACGCCGAAAAGGACCCCACCGCCGATGTGGACGGCCACGATGCCTGCCGGAAGATCTGCATTCTGGCCGCCCTGGCCTTCGGCCGGCATGTCTACCCTGACCAGGTGCCCACCCAGGGCATCCGGGGGGTCACCCTGGAGGACGTGGACTACGCCGACTCGGTGGGCTATAAGATCAAACTGCTGGGCCGGGCGCTCCGCCAGCCCGAGGGCAAGGTGTGCGCCTTTGTGGCCCCCCACCTGGTACCCGGGGAGAACCCCCTGTCCGGAGTGGAGGATGTGTTTAACGCCATCGCCGTCACCGGCAACGCCATTGGCGACGTGATGTTCTACGGCCGGGGGGCCGGCAAGCTGCCCACCGCCTCCGCCGTGGTGGCCGACGTTATCGACATCGCCAAGGACCTGAAGAAGGACCGGCACAACGGCTGGGAGGAGGGGGCCCCCGACCTGGTGGTCTCCCCCGCCGGTCTGGCTTCCCCCTGGTATGTCCGGGCCCAGCTGTCCGCCGACGAGGCCAAGAAGCGTTGCGGCGAGGTCCAGCTTTTGGCCCGCAACGGCGCCCCCGCCGGGGAGGCCGCCTTCCTCACCGCGCCCATGACCGCCCCCGAGATCGGGGAGAAGCTGGCCGGAATCAGTGTGGGCTCTTTGTTCCGGGTGCTGGCCTGAGCCGGGACGGACGCATAGGATGAATGTGTAGGGGCGGATATTATCCGCCCAAACGATTCCGCCATATGCTTTGTGAAAACGGGCAGGTAATACCTGCCCCTACAAGCGCATCGTTCTGCAATAACCTACTCAAACCTTTAGGGGGAATACCATACATGGCACTGATTGTACAAAAATTCGGCGGCAGCTCGGTGGCCGACGCCGATAAAATCCGAAATGTAGCCCGGATCGTCACCGAGACCTACCGCAGGGGCCACAGCGTGGTGGTGGTTCTGTCCGCCCAGGGCGACACCACCGACGACCTGATCGAAAAGGCCCGGGAGATCCACCCCGGGGCCTCCAAGCGGGAGATGGATATGCTGCTGGCCACCGGCGAACAGATTTCCATCGCCCTGTGCGCCATGGCTATCGAGCGCATGGGCTATCAAGTCATCTCTCTCACCGGCTGGCAGGCGGGGATGCTCACCGACTCGGCCTACTCCGCCGCCCGGATCAAGCGTATCCGGGCCGAGCGTATCCAGAAAGAGCTGGACAAGAAGAAGATTGTCATTGTGGCCGGCTTCCAGGGCATCAACAAGTATGACGACATCACCACCCTGGGCCGGGGCGGCTCCGATACCTCCGCCGTGGCCCTGGCCACCGCCCTCCACGCCGACCTGTGCCAGATCTATACCGATGTGGACGGCGTCTACACCGCCGATCCCCGCTATGTCACGGGGGCCCAGAAGATCGAGGAGATCACCTACGACGAGATGCTGGAGCTGGCCAGCCTGGGCGCCCAGGTGCTCCACAACCGCTCGGTGGAGATGGCCAAGCGGTACAGCGTCAATCTGGAGGTGCTGTCCAGCTTCAGCGGAAAGCCCGGTACGAAAGTGAAGGAGGTCGTCAAGACTATGGAA
>JAAWLY010000131.1 GCA_022798155.1 Lawsonibacter sp.
AATAGGCCAAAACATATATGTAACACAAAAGATTTGCAAAAAGGGAACACATCGTAACCATTTGTCGGTTAATACAAGATACGCCCGGTTTATCGACGCGGCCCGGGACCTGATTAACAACCGCCTGCGGGAATACACCCAGAGCCTCAACCCCGCCGAAACCACCGAGCCGGGCACCGCCCCCTCTGTCTCCCCCTCCGTGCCGGATAGCCCGGTTTCAGAGGAAAACACCCCCACCTATCTGGCCTTCCGCTGCGAGAGCGGGCAAAACATCCCAGGCATCCTGTCCGCCCTGGACAGCGGCCGTGTCCGCAGTGTATTTTTCCTCACTCCCCAGCTGTTGGAGGAGGAGGGCGACTTGGTCCGCCGCATTCTGGGCACCGGCCACAGCATCGGGATTCTGGCCGGCGGCGAGGAGCTCCAGTCCCAGCTGGCCCAAGGCGGCCAGGCTTTGGAGCAGGCCGCCCAGTCCCGGACCACCCTGGCCTATGTCCCCACCTCTCAGCAGGCCGGCCTGGCGGAGGAGGGCTGGGTGTGCTGGCAGGAGACCCTGCTGCTGGAGCCCAGCGGCACGGCGGGCGCCTCCTCCTTCGCCAGCTCTGTTCTCAACCGTCTGGGAGCCCACCGCCGCGCCGCCTATCTCACTCTGGAGGAAACCGCCAATACGCTCCGTGTGCTGCCCACCCTGCTCCGCCAGCTGGACAGCAGCGGCTACACCATCGCCATCCCCATAGAGACACGGCTCTAGGGCTTGTTTGAAAAATGTCAAAACGCCCAATCGGCGGGCCTTTCGCCGCTGTGCATTCTTCCATTTTTTAAACGGCGCCTAAACCGAGCGTCACAGGATTCAGGAAAGGAGATTGCTATGACGGACAAGCTCAACACCTTACAGCAGTGGATCAACGACAGCCGCGCCATCGTCTTTTTTGGTGGGGCGGGGGTATCCACCGAGAGCGGCATCCCGGACTTCCGCAGTGTGGACGGGCTGTACAATCAGAAGTACGCCTGGCCCCCGGAGCAGATTTTAAGCCGCACCTTCTTCGACGCCCAGCCGGAGGAGTTTTACCGCTTCTACCGGGACAAAATGCTCTGCCTGGACGCCCAGCCCAACGCCGCCCACCAAAAGCTGGCCCAGCTGGAGGCGGCGGGCAAGCTGCGCTCGGTGGTCACCCAGAACATCGACGGACTCCACCAGCTGGCTGGCTCCAAGCGGGTGTGGGAGCTCCATGGCAGCGTCCACCGCAACTACTGCATGAAGTGCCGCAAGCCCTATTCCGTGGAGGACATCAAGGAGGGCAAGGGCGTTCCCAAATGCTCCTGCGGCGGGACCATCAAGCCCGACGTGGTCCTCTACGAGGAGGGGCTGGACAGCGCCACCATCGAGGGGGCGGTGATGGATATCCGCGCCGCTGACCTGCTCATCATCGGGGGCACCTCCCTGGCCGTCTACCCCGCCGCCGGACTTATTAACTATTTCCGTGGAAGCCGGCTGGTGCTCATCAACAAGAGCCCCACCCCCTACGACGACCGGGCCAATCTGGCCATCAACCTGCCCATCGGAGAGGTATTGGGACAAATTGAGGTTCGATGAAGAACGGCCGCCTCTTTGAAATTCTGTACCTCCTGGTAGAAAAGCGGGCAATGACCGCCGGGGAGCTGGCCCGGCGGCTGGAGGTGTCGGAGCGCACCATCTACCGGGATGTGGACGCCCTGTCCGCCGCCGGCATCCCCATCTACGCCCAAAAGGGCAAAGGGGGCGGCATCCGGCTGATGGACCAGTTTGTGCTGGACCGCTGCGTGCTCTCCCAGAGCCAGCAGGACGAAATTCTCTTTGCCCTCCAGGCCATCCGGGCCACCGGAGGGACGGAGGAGGCCCTGTCCCGGCTATCCGCCCTCTTTCGCCGGGAGGGGGGCGACTGGCTGGAGGTGGATTTTTCCGACTGGGGCAGCGGCGCGGCGGAGCGGGAGAACTTTTCTCTGGTGAAACGGTCCATCCTGGAGCGGAAACCGCTGTCCTTCACCTACTACAGCTCCGCCGGGGAAAAAAGCCGCCGGACGGTGGAGCCCGCCCGGCTGGTGTTCAAAAGCGGATGCTGGTATCTGTCCGCCTTCTGCCGGCAGAGGCAGGACTGGCGTGTCTTTCGCCTGGTGCGGATGGAGCGGCTGTCTCTGGAGGAGGAGAACTGTCCGCCCCGGACGCCCCCGGAGCGGCTGGAGGCACCGATGCCGGAGGGATACCGGGGTGTGGACCTGCGGCTGCGCTTTGCCCCCGCCGCCGCTTGGCGGGTGCGGGACTACTTCCACCCCAGGGAGGTGTCCGTCCAGCCGGATGGGCGGCTGCTGGTGGCGTGTACCTTCCCCGAGGACCAGTGGCTGCTGTCTTTTCTGCTGTCCTTCGGCAAACAGCTGGAGGTGCTGTCCCCTGCCTGCTGGCGGGATATTTTAAAGGAAGAAATAAAAAAATCTTTGGAAGTCTATGAAACTGGACAGACCCTGTCAGGTTATGGGGCGTATCCTTGTGTCAGAGACGGGGACAAACCCGTCCAACATAAGGAGGTTATCCCAATGGAAGAAAGAAAGTTTTGTCAGTGCTGCGCCATGCCCCTGGACAAGCCTGAGGACAAGGGTACCGAAACCGGCGGCGCCCCCAGCGAGGACTACTGCCGCTACTGCTATCAGAACGGGGCCTTTACCGCCCCCGACGCCACTATGGACGACATCATTGCCTTCAACCTGAAGTTTAACGCTGAGAACGGCCATCCCTTCGGCCCCCAGGAGGAGGCGGAGAAGATGATGCGGGGATGGTTCCCCACCCTGAAGCGGTGGAGAAAGGAATGAACTATGCTTGATACGATTCCCAGTGAAGAAGAATTGACCGCTTTGGTTGGGCAATCACTGCATGATGTATGGAGTAAGCTGTGCACGTTAATTGATGAAAAATACGACATGGCTCATTTGTGGAACAAGGGCGGTAAAGCGTGGAAATATGAATATAAATACCGCCGGGGCGGCAAAACACTGTGCGCGTTGTATGCAAGAGAAAACGGTATCGGGTTTATGGTCACCTTAGGGAAAGAAGAGCGCTTGAAATTTGAAGCGAGTCAAGACAGTTACGCAAAAGAAGTTCAGGAAAAATATAGCGAAGCTCAAACGTATCATGACGGAAAATGGATCATGTTTGAGCCGCTGGATACTTCTTTATTTGACGATTTCCTTCGGCTGTTGGAAATCAAAAGAAGGCCGAACAAAACGTGAAGCGGCCGCATATCGGGCATGAAGGTGAAAAGAACATGGACGGCGGATCGCCGTCCATGTTTGCTTATCTACGTAAATACTCCGGCGGCCGGTACTGTAAAGCCTCAGCCAGGTGGACGGTGGAAATGTCCCCGCCGCCGTCCAGATCGGCGATGGTGCGGGCCACCCGGAGAATGCGGTCGTAGCTCCGGGCGGTGAGGCCCATGCGGTCGAAGGCCCCCTTCATCAGCCGCTGGCAGGCACTATCCAGGGCGCAGAAGCGGTCCAGGCTCTCCCGGGTAAGCTGGGCGTTGCAGGGCACACCGGTGTCCCCCTGCCGGGCGTTCTGGAGGGCCCGGGCCCCGTCCACCCGCTCCTTCACCTGGGCGGAGGTCTCCGCCCGCTCCCGCTGGGCCAGCTCGTCAAACTCCAGTGGCTCCACCTGAACAAACAGGTCCAGCCGGTCCAGCAGAGGACCAGACAGTCGGGAGAGATACTTTTTCACCTCCGCCTCGGTACACCGGCACCGGCCGGAGGGGTGGCCGTACCAGCCGCACTTGCAGGGATTCATAGCGCACACCAGCATGAACCGGGCGGGGTAGGTGACGGTGCCCGCCGCCCGGGAAATCTGTACCTGGCCGTCTTCCAGGGGCTGGCGCAGGACCTCCAGTACCTCCTTGGGGAACTCGGGCAGCTCGTCCAGGAACAGGACCCCGTTGTGGGCCAGGGAGATTTCCCCGGGCCGGGGGTTGGACCCGCCCCCGGCCATGCCGGTGGAGGACACGGTGTGGTGGGGGGAGCGGAAGGGCCGCAGGGCGATCAGCGGCTGTTTGGCGCTGGTCTGGCCCATAATGGAGTGAATTTCTGTACACTCCAGGGCCTCCTGGCGGGTCATATCGGGCAGAATGCCGGGCAGGCGCCGGGCCAGCATGGACTTGCCCGTCCCCGGCGGGCCGGACATGAGGATGCTGTGGCCCCCCGCGGCGGCGATTTCCAGGGCCCGCTTTACCTGCTCCTGGCCCTTCACCTCAGACAGGTCAGGGCAGTGGAAATCCGCCGGGCCGGGAATCCAGGGCGGGGCGGGGGAAATCAGCTCCTCCCCCATGAGATGGCGCTCCAGCTGTTCCACGTCTCGGACAGGGTAGACCACCGGCCCCTCCGCCAGGGTGGCCTCGGCGGCGTTCTCCGCCGGAACGTACAAAGCGGTAATCCCTTCCCGCTTGGCGGCCAGGGCCATGGACAGCATCCCGGCGCAGGGCCGCAGCTGACCGGACAGGGACAGCTCCCCCAAAAAGGCGCAGTTCTCCTTTGGAAGCCTGAGCTGCTTGCCGGCGGCCAGGATTCCAACCAGCATGGGCAGGTCATAGAGGGTGCCCACCTTTTTTAAATGGGCGGGAGCCAGGTTGACGGTAATCCGGCTGACCGGGAAGGTAAACCCGCAGTTTTTAATGGCGGAGCGCACTCGCTCCCGGGCCTCGTTGACGGCGGCGTCGGGCAGGCCCACCACCGTAAAGGCGGGCAGGCCGCCGGACAGGTCGCATTCAGCGGTTACCAGATAGCCGGTGACCCCGTGGAGCCCTAGAGATTGGATTGATTGTACCATAGTCCCGCCTCCAAACCGAGAAAACTTGTTAAAACTATTGTAACGGGTTTTGCTGAAAAATGCAACAGAGAAGGGGAGATTAAGATTTTTTAAATATTCATTTTGACGATTGATTTTTAAAATTGTTCCTCGTATAATGGCCTCATGGTCCTTGACTGAATGAGAAAAGAGGAGTGACTTTTATGAAACAAACCCGTAAAATCTCCGCCCTGCTGCTGGCAGCGGCCATGCTGTGTTCCCTGGCGCTGGCCGGCTGCGGACAAAAAGAAGAAATTGCCGCCCCCGACCAGGTGGCCGTTGCCCTGTATGAGATGATTTTGAAGGATGACGCCTCCAAAATGGTAAGCCTGTTCGGCTACGCCGACGAGGCCGAGGCCCGGGAGGACATGGGCATCGGCGACAGCATCTATGACGAGCTGGCCGACGAGCTGGCCTCCACCTTCACTGCCCAGGGCATGACTGTCACCACCGAGGAGATGCAGGAGTTTGTGGACGCCTTTATGAAGATGTTCAGCGGGGTGACGCTCACCGCCGTAACCAAGGAGTCCGACGAGAAGGCGGGCACCGCCGTGGTCACCTGCACTGTCAACACCTTCGACCCTAACGCGTTGGCCAGCGCCATGACTGAAGCCACGAGCAATCTGGATCCCTCCATTCTGGCGAGCGGCGACATGGAGGCCGCCTTTGGCGCGATTCTCCAGGCCATGGCCGGCGTGATCGCCGACATCAAGCCCACCGAAAACACCGCCGACTTCGACGTGGACTTTGAGCTGGCCGAAATGGACATCAGCGGCAAGACCAAGAAGGTCTGGATTCCCAAGGATGCCGCCGAGTTCGGCAATCTGATTTCCACCACCGCTATGGGCGGCTGATCCAAAGCTACATCATTCCGCTTCCATCCGCCGCGCCGGCCGCCAGGCCGGCGCGGTTTTTCTTCCTTTTACAAGGGAAAGCCGCCTTGAACCGCTAAAATTTGCAGGGAAAATTTCACCGGAAAAGTTTACAAACGAAAGAAAAAGTGATAAACTATGTTCTGTATGAAGTCCCCCAAGCTCCGCCTGTCTGCCGGGCGCGGCGCGGGCCTCTCCTGATATAACCATATACCTATAAGAATCATAACCATTTTCACCATTGGTCAGATGAGGACAGGCCTGTAAAATAGAGCAGAGAACCACTTACAATGGGGCGGGGAGCCTTTCTCTGTCCCGGAGCAAATTTAGGAAGAAAGTAGGGAACCTCTATGGCAAGAAAATTCAAAACCATGGACGGCAACAACGCCGCTGCGTATGTCAGCTACGCCTTTACGGAAGT
>JAAWLY010000132.1 GCA_022798155.1 Lawsonibacter sp.
GACCTGTCGGCCAATCAGGTGCCCGCCCTCATGGCCGAGGCGGTGGGCTGTGAGATCTACACCAAGGGGGGCGGCGGCGACAACCCCCGCAACGTGATGGCCAGCCCCCTGTCCGGCGTCCAGCCCGGCGAGGCCTTCAACGTCCTGCCCTATGCTGAGGCGGTGACAGAGTATCTGCTGTCCATCTGCCAGGACATCAAAATGCCCCGCAAGCTGAAAATTGCCTTCTGCAACGGGGTGGACGACTGTGTCCACAGCGCTTTCCGGGACATGGGCTTTCTGGCTCAAAAGGACGGCACTTTTGCCCTGCGCATTGCCGGCGGTCTGGGGGCGGCCCGGCCTTCAATGGGCGTGCTGGTGGACGAGGCGGTGAACCCCAAGGAGATTTTGTACTACGTCCGGGCCATGGTAGACACCTTCTGCACCCACGGCAACTATGAAAACAGAGCCAAGGCCCGCACCCGCTACATGCAGGATACCTTGGGCCCCGACGGTCTAAAAGAGGCCTTTTTGAAAAGTGTGGCCGCACGGAAGGCCGAGGGCGGGCTGGAGATTCCAAGCCTGGAAGCCCCCGCCGACCAGTGCCGGTCCGACGGCCAGATTAACCACCCCCGGGCCATCCCCCAGAAGCAGCCCGGCCTTTATGCCGTGGAGTACCACCCTATCGGGGGCATCCTGCCCGTGGAGAAGCCCCGGCAGCTCTATAAGCTGTTGAAAGACATTCCCGGGGCTGAGATCCGCATCGCCCCCAACGAGACATTGTACGTGATCGGCCTCACCGCAGGCGAAGCGGAACAGGTAATCGCCGCCACCGCCGACGGCGCGTCCACCGAGTTTGAGCACAGCGTGGCCTGCATCGGGGCCACCACCTGCCAGCAGGGGGTCCGGGACAGCCAGGGGGTCCTTCACACAGTGGTGAAGGCCGTCCGAGAGGCTGGCATCCCCGACGGCACCCTGCCCAAGATTTGCATCTCCGGCTGTCCCTCCAGCTGTGCCGCCCACCAGGCGGGGGCCATCGGCTTCCAGGGTGGGGTCAAGCTGGTGGACAAAAAGCCCCAGCCCGCCTTTAAGATGTTCCTCAGCGGAACCGACCAGCTGGGCAAGGCCCGCTTCGGCCAGGAGGTGGGCACCGTTCTGGAGACCGACCTGCCCGCCCTGCTGGTGGAGCTGGGCAAGGCTGCCGCTGCCGCCGGACAGAGCTGGGCGCAGTGGTCTGAGTCCCACACCGCCGACCGGGACGCCATCATCGCCAAGTACGCATAATCTTCATAACCACCGGCGGAGCCGGTGGTTATCTTAAATTCCGGAGGATTTACCCATGAAACGACGCATTTTTGCCGCTCTTTCGCTTATCCCGCTCCTGCTGACCGCCGCCTGTCAACCGGTTCATACCCAGACCATAACGGCATACTATTCTAAGCCCGGCGCTGAGGACTCAGAGCCGGGAAAGATCACCTTCACCGACGCTCTGGGCCAGGAGTTTGCCATCGAAATGCCGAAGCGGGCAGTGGTGATGATCGGCAGCTTTGCCGACATCTGGCTGCTGGCCGGGGGCAGAGAGTCCCTGGTGGCCACCGCCAACGACGCATGGGAATCCTATGAGTTGGACTTGGGAGAGAGCGTGGTCAGCATCGGCTCGGCCATGAAGCCCAGCGGAGAGCTGGTGCTGGGGGCGGAGCCTGACTTGATTATTGCCAGCAGCCTGTCCCCCTCCAACCTGGAATTGCAGGAGACCTTTCAGCGGGCGGGTATCCCCGCCGCCTACTTCGACGTGTCCTCCTTCCAGGACTACCTGAACCTGCTGGAGCTGTTCACCCGGCTCACCGGCCATCCGGAGAACTTTGAGACCTACGGCGCCGCTGTCAAGGAGCGGGTGGACGAGGCTGTGGCTCGGTGCTCGGTGCTGGATTTCGCCCCCAAAGCGCTGACCATCCAGGTGTCGGGCAGCAGCGTGAAGGTGAAAAACAGTGAGGACAACGTGCTGGGCCCCGTGCTGAAGGACCTGGGATTTCTCAACATCGCTGACCAGGACGACTCCCTGCTGGAGGACCTGAGTCTGGAGGCTATCCTCCAGGCCGACCCGGACTATATCTTCGCCGTCTACCACGGCACCGACGAGGCGGCCGCCCAGGAAAATCTGGAGGCAACCCTGCTGTCCAACCCCGCCTGGGCCTCCCTCAGCGCAGTGCAGAGGGGAGATTTCTACATCCTGGACCGGCGGATGTACAGCTTAAAGCCCAACGCCCTGTGGGGGGACGCCTATGAGCAGCTTGCGGACATCCGCCTTGGGTCGTAAGGGGCGGCTGATTGCCCTGCTGGCGGGGCTGCTCCTGCTGTCCTGCGTGGCTAATCTGGCCTTGGGAGCGGTGCCCATTCCCCCGGGTGAGGTGATTGCCGCCCTGCTGGGCCGGGGGAGCGGAACAACGGCCTCCATCGTCCTCTACGCCCGCCTGCCCCGGCTGTGGGGCTGTCTGCTGGCGGGGGCGGCATTGGCCTGCTCCGGGGTCATCATCCAGGGGGTGCTGAACAACCCCCTGGCCGCCCCCAACGTCATCGGGGTCAACTCGGGGGCGGGGCTGGCCACCGCCCTGTGCTGCGCCGTCGCCCCTGGGGCGGTGCGCCTCACCCCCCTGGCCGCCTTCCTGGGGGCGCTGGCAGGGGTGCTGCTGGTACTGTTTATCTCTGAGCGGGCGGGTGCGGCCCGAATCACCCTGGTACTTGCCGGGGTGGCCATATCCAGCATCTTCAGCGCCGGCATCGACGCGGTGGTCACCTTTGTCCCCGACGCCCTCAGCGGCTACACCGACTTCCGTATCGGCGGGGTGAAAAACCTGTCCATGGCCCGGCTGGCCCCCGCTTTCTGGGTCATCCTGATTGCTCTGGTCATTGCGCTGTCCCTATCCAACGAGTTGGACCTGCTCCTGCTGGGCCGGGAGACCGCCCAGAGCCTGGGCCTGCCCGCAAGGCCGCTGCGGCTGGCCCTGCTGATGCTGGCGGCGGCGCTGGCAGGGGCGGCGGTGAGCTTTGCCGGCCTGCTGGGCTTTGTGGGGCTGCTGGTGCCCCACATCATGCGCCGGCTCATCGGCGAAAACAGCCTCCCCCTCCTTCTCTCCTCCGCCCTGGGGGGCGGGCTGCTGCTCACCGCCTGCGACCTGGCCTCCCGGCTGATTTTCGCCCCCTTCGAGCTGCCTCTGGGGGTGGTGCTCTCCCTGGTGGGAGGGCCCTTCTTCATCTGGCTGCTGCTGAGACAGCGGAGAGGGGGCGGCGGGCTGTGATTGAGCTGAAAAACCTCCGGGCGGGCTACCCCGGCCGCCCGGTGCTGGAGGGAATCGACCTGGAATTCCGCCCTGGCCAGGTGCTGGCCATTCTGGGCCCCAACGGCTGCGGCAAGAGCACTCTTCTGCGCACGGTCAACGGCCTGCTGCCCAAATCAGGGGGGCAAGTTCTGCTGGAGGGCGTTCCCATCGACGCCCTCTCCCCCAAGCAGATCGCCCAAAAAATCGCCTACCTGCCCCAGTCCCGCTCCACCCCCAGCATCACCGCCGGGCGGATGGTGCTCCACGGCCGGTTTCCCTACCTGTCCTACCCCCGGCACTATCGGGCCGAGGACCGGGAGATGGTACGGTGCGCCTTAGAGTGGGTGGGGGGACTGGAGCTGGCTGAGCGGCCGCTCCCTGAGCTGTCGGGCGGCCAGCGGCAGAAGGTGTATTTGGCCATGGCTCTGGCTCAGAACACCGGGACAATTTTGATGGACGAACCCACCACCTATCTGGACGTAAGCTGTCAGCTGGAGGTGATGGAGCTGGCCCGGCGGCTGGCGGAGGAGGGACGGGCGGTGGTTATGGTCCTCCACGACCTGACCCTGGCCATGCGCTTTGCCCACCGGGCCGCCCTGCTCTGCCAGGGTCGGGTCCAGCAGGTGGGCACCCCGGAGGAGCTGTATGCTGGCGGCACCTTGAAGCAGGTGATGGGGGTTTCTCTGGAGCGGGTCCGAACTCCAGCGGGCTGGCGGTATTTTTATCCGTAAAAAAGCGCTGAACCGATCTGGTTCAGCGCTCCTATCATTTTTTGCTCTCCGTGGTTCCGGGCAATGGGATCTCCTTGCGCTCAAAGCAGGCCTCCAGCTCCACCGAGGTCTGGGAGTCGCCGTACTGCTTGATGGCAGTCAGCAGATGATCCAGCTGGTGTGTGTCCCGCACGGCGAAACGCAGCAGGGCGTTCAGCTTGCCCACCAGGTGGTGGTGGGAGGTGATAGCGGAGTTGTCCTTGCAGAACTGGCAGAACTGGTTGTATTTATCAGGAAAGATAGCTACCAGAATGAATCCGGTGAGATTGCAGTCCAGCAGCGTGCGGTCAACGTTGATGGAAAAACTTTTAATCACGCCCTTGTCCTCCATCCTCCGGATGCGCTCGGAGACGGCAGGGGCGGTGAGGCCCACCTTATCCCCAATGGCTTTCAGGGTGGTGCGGCTGTCCTGCTGGAGGAGATTCAAGATCTGATAGTCGGTGCGGTCCATCAGCCAACCACCACCACGCCTTTCTTAATGACGGTTTTGCTCAGATTGCTGCCCATGCGGTAGCAGATATAGTCCAGGTCGGGGGCGTCCCAGATGACCAGGTCGCCCTGCTTGCCCGGCTCCAGGGACCCTGCCTTGTCCGCCATGTCGATGGCGCAGGCGGCGTTGAGGGTGACGGCGGTGAGCACCTCCTCCGGGGTGAGCTTATATTTCAAGCATCCCAGATTGATGACAAACTGGAGGTTGAGGCAGGGGCAGGAGCCGGGGTTGAAGTCAGAGGCCATGGCCACCGGCACCCCGGCGTTGATCATGTCCCGGGCGGGGGCGAAGGTGGCCCCCAGATAGAAGCTGGTGGCGGGAAGCAGGCAGGCCACCACGCCGCCTCTGGCCATGCTGGCGATGCCCTCTGGCGGGCAGACGATCAGGTGCTCGGCGGAAATGGCCCCGATCTCGCCGGCCAGCTGGGAGCCGCCGATGGCCTCGATCTCGTCGGCGTGGATCTTGGGCCGCAGGCCGTATTTCAACCCGGCCTCCAGCACCTGGCGGGACTCCTCCACGGTAAAGGTGTCGGCCTCACAGAACACATCACAAAATCTGGCGATGCCCTGCTCCTTCACCTTGGGCATCATCTCCTCACACACCAGGCGGATATACGCCCCCCGGTCAGCCTTATACTCGGCGGGGACCAGGTGGGCCCCCATAAAGGTGGCGACGATGTCCATGGGGTGGCGGTCGTTCAGATTTTGGATCACCCGCAGGGCTTTCAGCTCGTGCTGGGTGGCCAGGCCGTAGCCGCTCTTGGCCTCCATGGTGGTAACACCAAAGTGGAGCATCTCATCCAGGGCCTTGGCGGCCTTCTGGGTCAGCTCCTCCTCGGTGGCGGCCCGGGTGGCGTTGGTGGTGGACTGGATGCCGCCCCCGGCGTTCTGAATCTCCAGATAGGTCTTGCCGTGGAGTTTTAATCCCAGCTCATTCTGCCGCCAGCCGCCGAAGATCAGATGGGTGTGGGCGTCCACCAGGCCGGGGGTGACCAGAGCGCCATGGGCGTCGATGACTTCATCCGCCGCCGGGGCGGGACCGGCACCCACCTGGGCGATGACGCCGTCCTCCATCAGGACCCAGGCGTCTTTCAGAATTTGAATGTTCCCTTGCTCAGGGCCCTTCCTGGGTCCTTTTCCCTGGGGAGTAGCCAGCATGCCGATGTCGGTGACAATGGTTTTCATATTGTCATTCCTTTCCAGAAGAGGGGGCGTGCTACGCCCCCTCTGATCTGTTTTATGTTTAGCCCTTCATGCCCTTGACAGCCTCTTCTACGATGGCGTCGTCAGCGATATAGGGCAGTGTGATATGGTCCTGGCCCTCATACAGCTTGTTGTATTCGGCCGCGGTGGTCAGGGCGTTCTCGTTCCGGGCCCAGGCGCGGCGGGAGACGCCGATCATAGTATCCCAGGGCATGGCCATGCGCAGGATGGTGTCCACCCGCTCAGAGCCGTCCAGCACCATGCCGAAGCCGCCGTTGATGGCGTTGCCGATGCCGGTGCCGCCGCCGTTGTGCAGGGCGATGTAGCTCATGCCCCGGGCGGCG
>JAAWLY010000133.1 GCA_022798155.1 Lawsonibacter sp.
CAGGGGCTCGATGGAGGCCCCCTTGGGCAGGCGGGCGATGGCGCCGTACTGCCAGTGGATGGGGGAGGAGTCGGAGCGCACCTTTTTCAGGGCGTTGTGGCGGCACATGATGGCCTCGAAGCACAGCTGAAGCCGCTGCTCCAGCAGCTGCCAGAACTTCTCCTCATCGCCGTGGGCCAGGATGCCGATCTGGGGCAGGTTCAGGGAGACGACGCCCTGGTTAAACCGGCCCTCGAACTTGTAATTTCCATTCTCATCCTGCCAGGGGGCCAGGAAGGAGCGGCAGCCCATGGGGGAGAAAACGTTGCCCTGGTAGTTTTCCCGCATTTTCTTGGCGGAGATGTAGTCGGGGTACATCCGCTTGGCGGAGCATTTCACGGCCAGCTCGGTGAGGTAGTCGTATTTGCCGCCCTTGAGGCAGTTGTGCTCGTCCAGCACATAGACCAGCTTGGGGAAAGCGGGGGTGATGTAGACGCCCGCCTCGTTTTTGATCCCCTCCAGCCGCTGACGCAGGACCTCCTCGATAATCATGGCGTTCTCTTCGATATAGGGGTCGCCCTCCTGGAGGTTGAGGAAGAGGGTAACGAAGGGGGACTGTCCGTTGGTGGTCATCAGGGTGTTGATCTGATACTGGAGGGTCTGGACCCCGTTTTTCAGCTCGCACCGGAGCTGGTCCATTACCAAGCGGTCCATGGTGGCCTCGTCCACCTTGCCGGCGCACTCATAGGCGATGTGGGCCTTGAACTTCTCACGGCTGCGGCGGAGGTACTTGCCCAGGTGGCGCAGATCCACGCTCTGGCCGCCGTATTGGTTGGAGGCCACGCAGGCAATAATCTGGGTGACCACGGTGCAGGCCACCTGGAAGCTCTTGGGGCTTTCGATGAGCTTGCCGTTCATCACGGTGCCGTTCTCCAGCATGTCGCCGATGTTAATCAGACAGCAGTTGAAAATGGGCTGGACAAAGTAGTCAGCGTCGTGGAAGTGGATGGCACCCTCGTCGTGGGCCTTGGAGATGTGCTCGGGCAAGAGGATGCGCCTTGTCAGGTCCCGGCTCACCTCGCCGGCGATGTAGTCCCGCTGGGTGGCGGCAATCATGGTGTTCTTGTTGGAGTTCTCCTCGGCCAGCTCCTTGTTCTCGTTGCGCAGCAGGGCCAGGATGGACTCGTCGGTGGTGTTGGCTTTGCGCACCAGGGCCCGGTTGTAGCGGTAGATGATGTAGGTCTTGGCCAGGTGGAATTTGTTCCGGGCCACCAGCCCCTGCTCCACCAGATCCTGGATATCCTCTACCAGGATGCGGGGGCGCTTCTGCTCTTCAATTCCGTCAATAATAGCGTCGATGTCCTCCCGGCTCAACCGGTCGCTTTCAGGGACCTCAGCGTTGGCCTTCTCAATGGCGATAACAATTTTGCTGCGGTCATAGTCCACGCTGGTGCCGTCCCGTTTAATAACCTTCATTGCTGTTCTCCTCTCATTGGTAAAAAGCGCCAAAAAAACTGTGTTTCCGCTGGAGGCTATGCGCCCAAACCGGAAATACGAGAGGGATTATAGCACATCAGATTTCGTTTGTCTACTATATATTGTGCTGCCTTTTTGATAATCCACGAGAAAAATACAATATGTATTTCCCCCTTTCGTCACCCTCTGTCGGCGGCCCAAGGCCTGTCTTTTCAAGGGTTTGAAGTTGCCAGAGGTCTGAAAATATGGTATACTTGGATAAAATTTCAGCGAAATGCCCATGGAGGTTCCTATGGATCACAAGACTGCCGTTGCCATGAGCGGCGGTGTGGACAGCTCCGCCGCCGCGCTGCTTCTTCAGCGGGCGGGACACACTCTGGCGGGGGTCACCCTGAAGCTGCTGGACAACGCCCTGGCCGGCATGGAGGGTGAGAGCGCCTGCTGTGCCCTGGACGACGTGGAGGATGCCCGGGCGGTGGCCCGCAAGCTGGGCTTTCCCCACTACGTGTTTAACTTCACCCGCCCCTTCCAGGCGGAGGTAATAGAGCCCTTTGCCCAGGCCTACGAGTCGGGCCGGACCCCCAACCCCTGCGTGGACTGTAACCGGCGCCTTAAATTCGGGGCCCTGCTCCAGCGGGCGGACGAGCTGGGCTGGGACAAGGTGGCCACCGGTCACTATGCCCGGCTGGACTTCGACGCCGGGTCGGGGCGCTGGCTGCTGAAAAAGGCGGCCCACCTGGAGAAGGACCAGAGCTATGTGTTGGCCCTGCTGACCCAGACGCAGCTCTCCCGCTCCCTGTTCCCCCTGGGTGGACTGTCCAAGGCGGAGGTACGCGCCATCGCTCAGGAGGCCGGCCTGGTCAACGCCCGGAAGGGGGACAGCCAGGACATCTGCTTTGTCCCGGACGGGGACTACGGGGCCTTCCTCCGCCGGCACACCGGGCGGGACTATCCCCCCGGCCCCTTCCTGTATGAGGACGGCACCCTGCTGGGCTGGCACAAGGGCATCGTGGACTACACCGTGGGCCAGCGCCGGGGACTGGGGGTATCCTCCGGGCTGGGCAGGCTGTATGTAAAGGCGGTGGTCCCGGAGGACAACACGGTGGTGCTCTCCCTCAACGACGCCCTCTTCGCCCGCACCCTCACGGCGGGGGAGCTGAACCTCATCGCCTGCCCCCGGCTGGACGGCCCCGTCCGGCTTCGCGCCAAAATTCGTTACCGCATGGCAGAACAGCCCTGCGTAGTGGAGCAGACCGGGGAGGACACCATCCGCCTCACCTTTGACAGCCCCCAGCGGGCCGTCACCCCCGGCCAGACCGTGGTTCTCTACGACGGGGACGTGGTGGTGGGCGGGGCTGTGATCGACCGGCCTTCGGCGGAATGAAAGGAGTTTTCTATGTCAGCGAGAAGGGGAAAAAAACGCCAGCGCAGCCGCACGGTTGAAATTAAGCGGCAGCTGGAGCAGGAGAAACTGGCCGACGAGAAGGCCAGAACGGGGAAACGCTTTGACCCCACCGCCCGGGCGCTGCTGCTGGGCGACCTGGTATTTTTGGCGGTGATCTCCCTGCTGGACAGGGGGGAGGTGCTGTCCCCCACGGTTAGCGGCGTCTGCACCGTGATCGGCGCTGTTTTGCTGATCATTGCCCTGTGGTTTCAATTTGGAAAGAAAAAGGGACAGAACGGCATTGGGAACGGACCCAGGCTGTAAGATGGGATTCCTGGAAAAAAGATATCCCTTTTACCTTTTGTGTTGATGAAAGAATCTTTGGCAGTTTTTAACTAAAACCTTGCGAAGGGCAGCCTTACATAATATAGTGAATAGAGAATTATGGAGAAATCGGTATTTTACTGTTTGGAGGGAAACAAATGAAAAAAGTACAAAGTATAATTTATTTTACGCTTTGTATCACGATAGGATTATCAGCTTGTTCTATAAGTCCGAGTTCCGAAAAAACAGCTCTTGATACTCTTGCGCCGGAATCCGAATTGATAATAACCTCTTCGGATAAGCAAGTCTCTGACTTTCTCGAAAAAATGCAAGGCTTTACAACATGCTATGAAACAGATGAGTGTTATAATATAACGCCTGATTTCGTAGCGGATAATTCCAACTACTCTATTTTTAAATACAGCAGTTCCACAGAGTCATTTATCTTGTATGATGGCGAAATTTACAGTGTTGGCACATGCTTTGGAGGGTTAGGCGTTACAAGTATGGCCCTTGCAGACTTGGATAAGGATGGAACCTATGAATTATATTATACCTTTTCATGGGGGTCCGGTTTACACCGTTCGCATGTTGGATATTTTGAACCCATAAATAAAGAAATACATGTATTTGAAGACAATGCCTTATTGAATTCTGATATGATACTGACAGTAAATAATTCTGGTGACTTATGTGTGAACAGTGCCACTCTTGATATGGATGACTTTGTTAATTTTACAATCAGGGCACAGGATTTTATTGGCACACTTGATTTTGAAGAAAATCAGGTGGTACTAAATACTACTCAACAAAATTAAATAAACGCCTCAACAGCTCACAAGTTAACTTCCAGTTTGACGGGCAGTTATCTGTATTGGGTAACTGCCCGTTTGGTTGTTTCAACGAAGAGTTTTTATCTTAGGCATTTATCAACACGAAAGGTAAAAGGGAGAAAAAGATTGATTTTTCCGCCCATTTCGTATATGATATCTTCTATCTGAGAAAAGGAAATTTCCTGATGAGAGGATCTGTCACATGAGAAAAGACATATTCCTGCCCGCCCTGGCCGTGGCCGGGGGCGTGGCCGGACTTATCCTGCGGCGGTGGCAGCTGGCCTCCGCCTACCGGCCAGAGACCGGGCTGTTCACCCCCGGCGCCCCCGCCACCTACGCCCTGCTGGGACTGACCGCCCTGCTGGCGGCGCTCTTTCTGATCCTGCTGCGAAAAAAGCGGGAGGGGCTGGATGACTTCCTCCCCGCCTTCGGCTCCCCCTCGGTGGGGCAGATGGGCGTTTTGGCTGCAGGTGGCCTGCTGATGTGCTCCGCCGCGGCGACCGGCATGGCAGACGGCTTCCGGGCCCTCCGGCAGTGGCAGGACAACCCGGGGATGTACCAGATCTCCGGGCCCGGGTCCCAGCTGCTCACCGGGGCGCTGTGCGTTCTGGCCGGAGCGGGCGTGCTATATATGGGCCAGATGGCCTACCGGGGAAAAATCAACGACAGGGTCTGTATCCTGGTCCCCTTCCCCGCCCTGGCCGCGCTGGTGTGGCTCTTCGCCACCCACCTGAAACACGGCACCGAGCCGGTGCTGATGAAGTACGCCCCCACCCTCTTTGCCGTGCTGCTGTTCACTTTGGCGCACTACTACGTCGCCGGGTTTTTCTTCGGAAAACCCCGGCCCCGGCGGGCCGCCTTCTGCGCCCTGATGGGGGCGTCGATAGGGATTGCCTCCCTTGCGGACGGGTATGGACAGAGGGATGTATTCACCATTGCCGCCACCATTGCTTTTTCCCTGTCCTGCCTGGGCTTTGCCCACGGTCTGCTGGGCTCCACCTTCGGGCCGCCCCGACCCAAACGGCTGATGGAAAAGCGAATGCCTCCCCCGGAGGAGGAAGATACGGAAAATGCTTGACCCGCAGCGGTGCGCCCTGTAACAAGGCCCGCCGTTTCGACCACACAAATATGAAAGGGAGACCGTTATGGAAAACAAACGTTTTTATATCACCACCCCCATCTACTACCCTAGCGATAAGCTGCACATCGGCCACACCTACTGCACTGTGGCCACCGATGCCATCGCCCGTTACCACCGCCTGAAGGGCGAGCAGGTCATGTTCCTCACCGGCACCGACGAGCACGGCCAGAAAATCGAGGACAAGGCCAAGGAGGCCGGCGTCACCCCCAAGGAGTTTGTAGACGCCATTGTAGAGGGCCCCCGTGGGGTGAAGGACCTGTGGAAGCTGATGAACATCAGCAACGACCGCTTCATCCGTACCACCGACGACTACCATGTGGCCGCCATCCAGAAGATTTTCCGGAAGATGTATGACAACGGCGACATCTACAAAGGCACTTACAAGGGCAAGTACTGCAAGCCCTGCGAGTCCTTCTGGACCGAGAGCCAGCTGAAGGACGGCTGCTGTCCCGACTGCGGCCGCCCGGTAACCGACGCGGAGGAGGAGGCCTACTTCTTCCGCCTGAGCAAATACGCCGAGCGCATCCAACATCTGCTGGAGGACACTGATTTTCTGGAACCCCGCTCCCGGGTCCACGAGATGGTGAACAACTTCATCAAGCCCGGTCTGGAGGACCTGTGCGTCTCCCGCACCTCCTTCACCTGGGGCATCCCGGTGGATTTCGACCCCAAGCATGTGGTCTATGTGTGGGTAGACGCTTTGAGCAACTATATCACCGCCCTGGGCTACTGCAACGACAAGTACAACGACTACGCCGACTGGTGGCCTGGCGTGAACATCGTGGGCAAGGAGATCGTCCGCTTCCACTCCATCATCTGGCCCGCGATGCTCATGAGCCTGGGCGAGCCCCTGCCTAAGAAGGTCTTTGGCCACGGCTGGCTGCTGCTGGACGGGGGCAAGATGTCCAAGTCCAAGGGCAACGTGGTGGACCCCTACCTGCTGGCCGAGCACTTCGGG
>JAAWLY010000134.1 GCA_022798155.1 Lawsonibacter sp.
TTTTCGCCAGACGAAGCCAATTTGACGCAGGAATACTGGATGTATTTCAAGGAAAATTGGCAAAGCATGGCGGAAAAAGAGCCGACGTTTGGGCATGTTAACATTTTTTAAACAAGCCCTAGACTTTCCAGGCAAAAACGGGTACAATAAAAGTTATGAATTAAACTGGAGGAGGATTTTGCCTATGAAAACGCCCCTTCACTGGCTGGACCGCTTCAGCTATGACCACCCCAACTTCGGCCTGCCCAACCTGATCCGCTGGGTGGTGCTGGCCAACGTAACGGTCTATGTAATGGATGCGGTTACCTCCGCCATGGGGAGCATGCCCCTGTCCAGCTTTTTGGCTTTTTACCCCGGGGCGGTGCTCCACGGCCAGGTGTGGCGGCTGGTCACCTTTGTGCTGGTGCCCGATTCCTACTCCCTCACCGGCCTGGGCCCGCTGTGGTTTGTGTTCTCCATGCTGTTTTACTACTACCTGGGCACCGCCCTGGAGCAGCACTGGGGCACAGCCCGTTTCAACCTGTTTTATTTGTGCGGCGTAATCCTCACTGTAATCGCCGCCTTCGTCTCCTACGGCCTCACCTCCGCGGTCAACCCGGAGCTGGCCGCCCTGTTCTCCATGATTCCCATTACCATTGGACAGGTGAATTTTTCCATCCTGCTGGCCTTCGCCACCGTCTTTCCAGACTCCGAGTTCCGGGTCTACTTTGTTATCCCCATCAAGGCTAAGTGGCTGGCGGTGTTCTACCTGGCCATCCGGGTGTGGAGCTACATGCGTCTGGCGGGTCCCACCCTGCTGATGATGCTGCCCATCCTGCTCCCCCTGGACCTGGCGGCCATCCTCAACTACCTGCTGTTCTTCCGCGGCGAGGTGGGCAATCTGTTTGCCCGCACCCGGATGGCCAACCGGCACCGCAATTCCGCCCAGACCATCAACTTCCAAAAGGCCCAGAAGGAGCTGCGCCAGCGCCGGGGCTACCTGCACAAATGCGCTGTGTGCGGCGTCACCGACCAGGACGACCCCAATATGGAGTTCCGCTACTGCTCCAAGTGCAACGGCTACTACTGCTACTGCGCCAACCACATCAACAACCACACCCATGTGCAGTAAAAACAGGGGCAAAGGGTGTCCCTTGCGCGGTTCAAGCTAATGTCCGACATCGATTGACGGCCACGATTCAACCGCGTCTGTGGCGGTTTTGTGGTCAAAAAACCGCCCAGACCGCGTTCAACGTCTGTGCATACAGGTTGGAAACTCAGGTGCAGGATAAATAGGCCGGACAAGGACGTTTGTGGAAAGAAGGGCCGATTTTGGCGGGCAGAAACAACGATTTTTCCCAGGGAAGCATCCCCTGGAATATTCTCTCCCTGGCCGTTCCCATGACGGCGGCCCAGCTGGTCAATGTGCTTTACAGCGTGGTGGACCGGATTTACCTGGGCCGGCTGCCGGGAAGCGGCTATCTGGCCCTCACCGGGATTGGGGTGACCACTCCCATCATCTCGGTTCTGATGGGGCTGGCCAATCTGTGCGGCACCGGCGGCGCGCCGCTCTGTTCCATCAGCCGGGGCCGGGGGGACGACCGGGAGGCGGAGGACATTATGGGCAACTCCTTCGCCCTGCTCCTGCTGCTGGGGGCGGCGGCCACTGCCTTTTTTCTGGCGTTGAAGGGACCCATTCTCTATCTGTTCGGAGCCAGCGCTGACACATTTCCATACGCCAACGACTACCTGACCATCTATTTGTGCGGCACGGTGTTCGTCACCGCCAGCCTGGGGATGAACCCCTTTATCAACGCCCAGGGCTTTGGCCGCACCGGTATGATGACGGTGGTGCTGGGGGCGGCGGTCAACATCGTGCTGGACCCCATCCTGATTTTTGGGCTTGATCTGGGGGTGAAAGGGGCCGCTCTGGCCACCGTGATCGCCCAGGGGCTGTCCTGCGGGTGGGTGCTGCTGTTTCTCACCGGGCCGCGGGCTATCCTGCGCCTGCGCCGGAGCTCCATCCGCCTGGACGGGAAAAGGACAAAGCGGATCATCACCCTGGGCCTGTCCGGCTTTTTCATGAACCTGACCAACAGCCTGGTCCAGGTGGTGTGCAACGCCACCCTTCAGTTTTACGGCGGCGACCTGTATGTCAGCGTAATGACCATTCTCAACTCCGTGCGTGAGGTGGTGGCAATGCCGGTCCACGGTCTGAACAACGGCAGCCAGCCGGTAACCAGCTTTAACTACGGAGCCGGGAAGTATGGCCGGGTGCGGGAGTCCATCCGTTTTTCCGTCGCGGCCACCGTCGTCTGGTCCGCCCTGTTCTGGGCGGCGGCTATGCTCCTGCCCGAGCTGTTTATCCGAGTTTTCAATAGTCAGCCAGAGGTCCTCCAGGCGGGCGTTCCCGCGTTTCGGATGTATTTTTCCCTGTTTATATTCATGTCTCTTCAGATGTCCAGTCAGACGATTGTGGTCAGCCTGGGCC
Organism: Lawsonibacter sp.; assembly: GCA_022798155.1. Taxonomy (GTDB): domain Bacteria; phylum Bacillota; class Clostridia; order Oscillospirales; family Oscillospiraceae; genus Lawsonibacter. The sequence goes on from JAAWLY010000134.1 coordinate 2,471, forward strand.
GTTCCAAGCAGGCCATTTTTTTCTCCCTGCTGCGCAAGGCCGTGATAAATGCCCCGCTGACAGTAATCCTGCCCATCTGGATGGGTACCTCCGGGGTGTTCGCCGCTGAGGCGGTCTCTCAGCTGCTGGGCGGGCTGGCCAGTTCTATCACCATGTATTTCACCGTTTACCGGCCGTTGGGGCGGTTACGGGATGACACGCCGCTTTTAATTGATTGAAGTCCGGGATTATAGGCGGCTTTGTCGCTCAAACAGCCTGTTGCCTCAAAGCCGCAGCTGTTAAGATGAGTGCAGACCAGTTGTCTGCAAAGCTCGAGAACTGGTGCAGAATGGGATCGACGCCATACTTTGCCAATTTTCCTTGAAATACATCCAGTATTCCTGCGTCAAATTGTCTTCGTCTGGCGAAAAATTTCCTCGCCGTTGAGCACATTTCCATGTTTCAAACCGCGCCTATCCCCGGATGATATCCGTACAGGAATTTCACAGCCTCGGAACAAGAATCTTGCGGAAATATTCCATCGTCTACGGCTAATCGAATCCTATGGCACAGGCATCTGAAAAATATACAGCCTGTACAGCAAGTGCGCCCAGCAACCCAGGATCGAGGTCACAGCAAATACTTTTAAAATGGTGCTGCCGAATATGAACGCAGCAGGAGAAGCTGAGCAAAAGTCCGCAGGGCGCGATACCAGACAGCGACAGGCAATCCTGAATTACCTTGAAACTCACGGGGAAATTACGGAGCCGGAAATGCAGGAGCTTCTGAATTTGAAACGAACCAGAGCTTATACGGTAGCAAAACAAATGTGTGAGGATGGGCTGCTGGTTGTGATCGGAAGGGGCAAAAGCAAAAGGTTTGTGCCAGCAGGCAAAAGGTTCTGCGGCACCGACCGTTCACCGAACGGTCGGTGAACGGGCTAAACCGGAACATTCAAAGCTGGCATTGGGGTCCGTATGCTGAAGCAAGAGGTTGTCCCCGTGCCAGAAGCGATAGCGCACCTCCGCGCAGAGGCTCTCGTGGATAGTACGCTCCATGCGGCCCTCTACCGGAGCCCGGAGGGCCTGCCGCTGCTCGTTCAGCAATTCGACTTCCAGGCGGTACTTCCCTTGACGGATCACCGCACCGGAGGGAGACCACTTTTCAATTTTGGCACCCCGGTAGGTCGCCAGGCGGTATTCCCGACCACGGTATAAAACAGAGCAAATACAGCCAGTGAAGCCGCCCACAGGCAGGGGGATTGTCGCCACCGCAAGCATCAAACTGCCGCACCTTGGGCCGTCCCAAACACATTGTGTCCAAAAGTATTTGCTGGGAAAGGAGCGGCCCCGGTCTGTTTCGATGTATCCGATCCCGTCAGAGAAATTCAAACACTTGCCGTTCAGCTCCAGCGTTCCACTCAGGGAATGCCCCATGCTGATGACGCCATGGGAGCACTGCATCCCCGCGAAAAACCGGAACGGCCCCATGATGTCGGACCGGAGGACGGTAGAGGGACCGTAGTGCAGGGTCCCACAGAGGGAGAGATTGTCCCGCTGGATATGGAGGTCGATCCCCTGACTGCCAAAGCTGGACGGTCCAATCTGTACCTGAAAGGGCTGCCGGGAAACTTGCGGCTGTGTTTCCGGGTATTCCAGCCACCACGCCTGATCCTTTGAAATGACTTGGAGGGAGGCGGTGCGGCATCCTTCTTTGTCAACATGAAACGCTGGAATTAACGCCAAGGTTTGTCCCTGCGGATTTTGGTGCTTGAAGTACCAGCCCTCAAAATAGGGGCCGGTCCTGTCTGTGCTGTGGAAAAATCCCATGATTCATCACCCCAGATTCAGTTTTCCCTGAATCTGGGGATTTTATAGGAGAATGTTTCCAGTCGAGGAAGCGGCTCAATCCTTGCGGGACTGTATCCAAAGAAGTACCGTGTGGTTCCACACCGATGTGGAACGGAAGAATTGATAGCCCAGCTGGTCAAAGGCCTGGAGATCCTCCGGGCTTTTGATTTGGTTCTCCGCCAGCCAGCGTACCATCTGCCCGCGGGCCATTTTGCATTTGGTACCCGTTTCGAGGACCTTGCCGTCTTTCAATTCTCCGAAGACGCAGGTGATAAACTGCACTGTTTTAGGCAGGTGAGTCTCCACCGCCTTGCTGTACTCCTTGGAGGCCAGATTCAGCACAAAATCCGTCTCCGAAGCCAGCTGCCGGGCCAGGCGGCTGCCCCAAAACTGATAGAGGTCCCGGCAGCCGCCCACCGCCAGCTTTGCCTGCATTTCCAGCCGATAGGGGGTTACGCCGTCAAAGGGACGCAGCAGGCCGTAGAAGCCAGAGAGGATGCGCAGGTGCTCCCGGAGGTAGTCCAGGTGAGTCGCCTCCATCACGCTGGGGGCCATGTAGCGGTACTGAATGCCCTCGTAGGAAAGAATGGTGGGGGTGAGATTACGGCGCAGGTTCATCTGTTCCAGCCGCTCTATGTTCAGTTTGGCGATGGAGTCATTGCACTTCCAGAGGGCCTGCAAGTCCTTGGAGGACATACCCTGGAGGACAGCCTTCAGCTGCTCTGTCTGCTCCAGAAACTGAGGCAGACTATCCACGGCAAAGCTGTCCGTGTCCACTACCATTTTCTTTGCCGGGGCGATGATGATGCGCATAGAGCCCCTCCTTTCAGATTTGGGAAAGCATCTTCGTCAACCGCCTTTCTGCTGTGTCCAGGCCTTCTATTCCTGCGCAGCGGCTGAGTTTGGCGTTGACCAGCTGATCCAGCAGGGGCTGACTTTGGCTGTTTTCGTCCAGGGCCAGCTCTGCGGTCATCACATCCTCCCAGGTGCGGTTTAAAAAGGCCACCTCCTGGCGGCCATGAGTCCTGGTGAACAGAGGCAGTTCTGAACCGCACAGCTCCTTCGTCGCTTCTGCGGGAAAACCGGCGGCGAATAAACTGAGCCGCAGACCGTCCAGGAAAACGCCCGGCAGGCGCACCCATTCCAGGCGATTGAGATCATACAGCACAAATGTGTATCGCGTGTGGCAGTGGACTGCCAGCAGACTGGGCCTGCCCCGCAGCGGAATGACGTGGAGGTCCCAGCAGAAGCGGCGGTCTGGTTCTTGACTATAAGGGAGCGCTTTGATGTGTAAATATCGCTGGAGGGGAATGGTCAGGCCCAGTTCTATCTCAGTATTTCTTTTCATGAGGAATGATCGCTTTCTCAACTTGAATATGTCCTCCGTCAACGGTCATGACGGCAAAGGTAATCTCTTGGTCAAAGCGCCGGTGTCCACAACTGCCGGGGTTCAGCCACAGAACGCCATTCCGCGCCTCACAGGCGTACTTGTGGGAGTGACCGTAAATCACCACATTTGTATCAGACAAGTCCGACAGTACGTCTTTTTTGTTGTGAACCAAGAAAAACCGAACACCTTCAGATGATGACACGTTTCATGTACAGGCCTCCCGGTTCAAATCAGAATTCCTTCGCAGTGGTCGATCTCGTGTTGGATGATCTGGGCCGTCCAGCCGGTG
>JAAWLY010000135.1 GCA_022798155.1 Lawsonibacter sp.
CACCGCCCTGGTGGGCATCTCCAAGCCCGTCATCAAGGCCCACGGCTCCTCCGACGCCTACGCCATCCAGAACGCCGTCCGCCAGGCCCGGGACTTCGCGTCCTCGGGCATGATCGAGAGCATCACCCAGAACATCGACCTGATGCGCCTGGACGCCCCGGCCAAAGAGGGGACGGGGGCGTGAAGGAGCTCATATGATAATGGCCCCCGGAGAAAGACAGTTCTCCGGGGGCCTGACTATAGTTTTGGCGGGCGGCCGTGGTCCGCACCGGCTCAGGCCTTAGGCTTGGGCTTGCAGATGAGGGCCACCAGAAAGCCGAAGAAGATGGCAGCAGTGATGCCGCCGGCGGCGGCGGTGGAGCCGCCGGTGAGGGCGCCGATCAGGCCGTCCTCCGCCACCGCCTTTTTCACCCCCTTGGCCAGCAGGTGGCCAAAGCCGGTGAGGGGGACGGTAGCTCCCGCGCCCCCCCAGTCCACCAAATACTGATACACCCCCACGCCGCTGAGCACCACCCCGGCGGTGACGTAGCTCACCAGGATCTTGGCGGGGGTGAGGGGGGTCTTGTCGATGAGCACCTGTCCGATGATGCACAGGATGCCTCCGCAGAGAAACGCTTTCAAATATTCCATAAAATCACCTTATTTCGTGGTCGAAATCGCGATGGCGTGGCAGATGCCGGGGATGGACTCCCCCTGGAAGGAGGAGGTGGGGGAGTGGAGGGCGCCGGTGGGGCAGAAGAGGATGTTTTTCCACTTGCCCGCCTTCAGGTTGTTGAGAATATACCCGGTGAGCACCGAGGCGCAGCAGCCGCAGCCCGAGCCGCCGCAGTGGACGTCCTGGTTTTTCACGTCGAAGAGCATGGCGCCGCAGTCGGCGTGGTTGTGAAGGTTGACCCCCTCCTTGCGCAGCAGCTCTATGAGCAGCTCGCTGCCTAAAACGCCCAGGTCGCCGGTGAAAATCATGTCGTAGCTGTTGGGGGAGCGTCCGGTGTCTTGAAAGTGGGCGGTAAGGGTGGCCGCCGCCGCGGGGGCCATGGCGGCCCCCATGTTGTTGGTGTCGGTAATCCCCTTGTCCACGATTTTTCCCACGGTGACGTGGGTGAGATAGGGCCCCGGGCCCTCCCGGGCCAGGATGGCCGCCCCGGCGGCGGTGGCGGTCCACTGGGCGGTGGGGGTGCGTTGGCCGCCGTACTCCAGGGGGGTGCGGTACTGCCGCTCCGCCGAGCAGAAGTGGGAGGAGGCGGTAACCGCCGCCCACTCCCCAAAGCCGCCGTCCAGGGTCATGGAGGCCAGGGCCAGCCCCTCCCCCATGGTGGAGCAGGCCCCATACAGCCCGAAGAAGGGGATTTCCCGCCCCCGGGCGGCAAAGGAGGAGCCGATGCACTGATTTAACAGGTCCCCGGCGAAGAGCCAGTCCAGATTGGAGGCCGCCTGCCCCGCCTTGTTCAGTGCCAACCCCAGGGCCTGCTTCTGCATGGCGCTCTCCGACTTCTCCCAGGTGGATTCCCCGAAGGTGTCGTCCCCGTCGATATAGTCGAAGGTGTCGGCCAGAGGGCCCTCCCCCTCCTTTTTGCCCGCCACGTTGGCCCAGCCGGCCAGAGAGGGCGGATTGGCCATGGCCGCCGTCTGGGTTCCGATTTTTTTGGTCGTCATAGTCTCACCTCACGGGTATTTTTCCGCGAACGGTCAAAAATATGTTTGACCTATCCTGTTATTTTTCGTATAATAGACGGACAGAGAGGAGGGAGAGCCTGTGGACCATGAGGTCTATATTGAGGCGGGCTGTATGGATGAGGCGGTGGAGGTCCCCCAGGCGGTGGAGGAACAGATCCGGCGCTCCGTTCTGGCCGCTCTGGAGGATGAGGGGGTGGACGTGCCCTGTATGATCGGAGTGATTGTCGCCGACGATGAAGTCATCCGGCAGACCAACCTGGACAACCGGGGGGTGGACAGCCCCACCGACGTGCTGTCCTTCCCCATGTTTGAGCTGAAGCCCGGCGAGAAGCCCCGGGCGGACTGGGCGGACCCGGGGGCGGACAAGGTATATCTGGGGGACATGATGATCTCCCTGGAGCGGGTCCGGGCCCAGGCGGAGGAGTACGGCCACTCCCCCGAGCGGGAGGTGTGCTACCTGGCCGTCCACTCGGTACTCCACCTGCTGGGCTACGACCACCTGGACGAGGGCCCCATGAAGGCCCGGATGCGCCAGCGGGAGGAGGCCATTCTGGGCAAGCTGGGGATTACCCGGGAAGCCCTGTAGGGCGCGCCGCCCCAAGGGAGTTTGGATTGTATCATGCGGCGGGCCGAGGTTGTCCCGCCCTGCAAAATGGAAAAGGAGGATCATCATGAAAAAAATCAAGCTGACCGCCATTGAGGACGAATTTGACGACTACGAGGACTTGGGCCGCCGGGAGGGGAAGAGATGGAACTTCGAGTTTGACCTGACCCCCTATGTGGTCACCTGCGCCATGGCCTGCGGCATTATGTTCGTGACCCGCTTTGTGCGCAAGCATGTGTTCCACGAGGACCTGTACAAAAAATATCGTTTCTAATTTATGAAGTCCGGGCAACCGCTCACACCCGGAACGAAAGTGAGGATCATCTATGATTAAAAAATCCGGTATCATTACCGTCTGCGGGCGGCCCAACGTGGGCAAGTCCACCCTGACCAACGCCTTTGTGGGGGAGAAGGTGGCCATTGTCACCAGCAAGCCCCAGACCACCCGCAACCGCATCTGCGGGATTAAAAACCGGGGGGAGAGCCAGTTTGTGTTTGTGGACACCCCCGGCCTGCACAGGGCCCGCACCCGGCTGGGGGACTACATGGTCAATGTGGTCAAGGAGTCGGTATCCGACGTGGACGCGGTGCTGCTGGTGGTGGAGCCCATCCCCCATGTGGGGGAGCCGGAAAAGCAGCTCATCGGGCGCATCAGGACCCTGAACTGCCCCGCGGTGCTGGCCATCAACAAAATTGACGGCCTGGAGCAGAAGGACAAGCTCCTCGAAGTCATCCAGTCCTACAGCCAGGAGCACAACTTCGACGCCGTGGTCCCCATCTCCGCCAAGACCGGCCAGGGGGTGGGGGAGCTGCTGGATGTGCTGGAGGGATACCTGCCCGAGGGGCCCCAGCTGTTTCCTGACGATATGACCTCCGACCAGCCCGAGCGGCAGATGATGGCGGAAATCATGCGGGAGAAGCTGCTCCTGCTGCTGGACAAGGAGATTCCCCATGGCACCGCCGTGGAGATCACCCGCTTCGCCGAGCGGGAGGACGAGGTGGTGGAGGTAGAGGCCACCATCTACTGCGAGAAGAACAGCCACAAGGGCATTATCATCGGCAAGGGGGGAGCCATGCTGAAGAAGGCCTCCACCCTGGCCCGGCAGGACATGGAGAAGTTCATGGGCGCCAAAGTTTTCCTGAAAACCTGGGTCAAGGTGAAGGAGAACTGGCGGGACAACCCGGCGGCCATTCAGAATTTCGGCTATGTGAAGGAGTAACGATGGAGTATTCAAAAGCCGACCTGCTGGAGGCCAAGCGGCAAATCGACTCAACCTAAAATTTCCCGTTCATAGTTTTGCGCCAAACAGCCAGCCTAATCATAGAAAGAAAAGGAGGGCTGAGCCATGGACGAGCGGGGACTTTGGGAACTGTTTTGCAGGACCGGCCTGCCGGAGGTCTATTTGGCGATTGCCGGGGAGCGTCAAGCGTGTGATTCCCGGGCGGAGCCAGCCAAGACGGCCTTCCGGCCCAGAACTGAGCAAGCCTGACGGGGCGCGTCCCCGTCATACATAGGAGCGTGGCCCATGCACATTACCACCAAGGCTCTGGTCCTGCGGTCAGTGGACTACAAGGAGTCGGACAAAATTCTCACTTTGTTCACACAAGACCAGGGCAAGCTGACCGCCTCCGCCCGGGGGTGCCGGAAAAAGGGGAGCGCCATCGCCGCCGGCTGCCAGCTGCTGGCCTGGTCGGAGGTGGTGCTCTACGACTACCAGGGCCGCTGGTCGGTGAAGGAGGCGGCGGCGGAGCGGCTGTTTCAGGGGGTGCGGGAGGACATTGTCCGCCTGGCCCTGGGGTGCTACTTTGCCGAGGCGGCGGAGCTGCTGGCGGTGGAGGGGGAGCCCGCCCCTGAGCTGCTGTCCCTGACCCTGAACAGCCTCCACGCCCTGGACAAGCTGCCGGACAAGCCCCTGCCCCTGGTGAAGGCGGCCTTCGAGTGGCGGGCCATGGTGCTGGCGGGTTACGAGCCCCTGGTGGACGGCTGTGACGTCTGCGGGGCCGCCCCCCCGGAGCAGCCCCGGTTCCACCTGCGGGAGGGGGTGCTCCACTGCGCCAAGTGCCGGGAGGGGCTGGGGGATGGCATCTCCATGCCCCTGTCGCCCCCCGCCCTGGCCGCTCTGCGGCACATCGTCTACGGCGACCCCAAGCGGCTGTTCTCCTTCCGCCTGGAGGGGGAGGACCTGCGTCTGCTGGCTGACGCCGCCGAGGCCTATGTCCACACCCAACTGGAGCGGGGCTTTTCCACCCTGGACTACTATAAGAGCCTGAATCCATAAAAGAATCCCCCCGGCTGTGGCTGGGGGGATTTTCTGTGTTACCTGCCGGTGCCGTGGAGGACGGGGGACAGGGGCTTGTAGATCAGGAAGCACAGCGCGGAGGTGAGCAGCCCCTTGAGCAGGGTGAAGGGGGCATTAAAGACAATCAGGCACTCCAGCAGGCCGTTGACGCCGGGGCGGATGGCCTGGTATGCGGCGATGATCTTGTCGATGGCCATAAACTTGGTGTAGACGGGATAGGAGATGTAGTAGTTGCAGGGGATGGACAGCAGGGCCATCACCGCCGCGCCGGCCAGGGCGCCGATGAGGGCGTTCTTCCGGGACTTTTTCACGTGGTAAACGGCGCCGGCGACGAAGGAGAAGGATGCGCCCAGGATAAAGTTGCACAGCTCGCCGGCGTAGGCGGTGGAGGTGCCCTTGATGACCAGCTTGAGCAGGTTTTTCAGAAAGGTGACGGTCACGCCGTACCAGGGCCCCAGGGAAAAGGCGGCCAGCAGCTCGGGCAGGTCGGAGACGTCCATTTTTACGAAAGCCGGGATGAGAAAGGGGATGGGGAAGTCGAAGATGTTCAGTACGCAGGCCACCGCCGAGAGCATGGCGGTGATGGTGATGGCGCGGATGGAAATAGCGGGCTTTGATTTGGAGATTGCGGCGGGATTGGACATAAAAAACACTCCTTTTTGAAATTGACCGCTGAAAGACCATGTCTTCCAGGTGTCAAAACAAACAAGGAGGCGTGCTTTTCCGCGCCAAAATGGCGCGTGTATGTTTTACACACATCTTCTTCCATCCGGACTAAGAAAACCTGGTTTTCATCACCGTTGGTCCCGGAGTTTCACCGGGTCAGCGGACGCTTGCGCGTCCGGTCGCGGACTGTACCGCCAGTGGGGAGTTTCACCCCGCCCTGAAGACATCGTATCCAGTTGTCTGTCAGCATTATACGACAGTCCGGCGGAAAATGCAACCCCCAATTTTCGCAGAGGCTGGAGGCTTTCCTTTCGGCAATTTATGGACAATTTGAAAAAGTTTGACTTACCCTCTATGCAAACGGTAAAAATTATATTAAAATAGGGGATAAGAAAAAGGACAGGAGTGGTAATATGGCACAGCCAAAATACAAGCGGGTACTGTTAAAAATCAGCGGCGAAGCCCTGGCGGGAGAGGCCTCCCGGGGGCTGGACTTCAAGGTGATTGAAAGCGTGTGCGAGGTTATCAAGCGCTGCGCGGCCGAGGGCGTCCAGGTGGGCGTGGTGGTAGGCGGCGGCAACTTCTGGCGGGGCGTGAAAGACGGGGGCGACGCCATGGAGCGGGTCCGGGCCGACCACATGGGCATGCTGGCCACCGCCATCAACGCCCTGGCCGTGGCCGACGTGCTGGAGCAGAAGGGGGTGGAGGTCCGGGTGCAGAC